>SCVK01000196.1 GCA_004297075.1 Chitinophagaceae bacterium | reverse complement strand
CTGTACAAAGTTGGTACACATATTAGTAATATGCTTCATGGTATAGGGCCTGTCGGGGTGGCGGCTCAACTGCACTCTTTGCCAGGGCGTAAGGTGCATGGTAATGTCTTTTCGCTTTTCTAGAATAGACGCTTCCAGTTGCTCCAGGGTAGAGGTATAGTCGATCCGGGGATTTTTCTCCGCCAGTTTTTTAGTATCATCTATCTGCTCATAGATCTCCTTAATGGGGTTCTCAAAATCAAGGAATTGTCTATTGGGGTATTGAGGCATACGAATCAATTAAGATGGTAAAATTAGGGGTTGCAATTTTTTTTTGAAAAGATTTGTTTGAAAGTGGTTTCCCCCTATCTTTGCCGTCCGAAAAACGGGATGATTTATCCCGCTTGGAGGTACGGATCGGTAGTTCAGTTGGTTAGAATGCCGCCCTGTCACGGCGGAGGTCGCGGGTTCGAGTCCCGTCCGGTCCGCAAAGCCCCTCACTGAGGGGCTTTGTTGTTTATGGAATGTTATTACGTGTATATCATCCAAAGTGAGGTAGACGGTTCCTTCTACAAAGGGTTTACGACCGATTATCTCAAACGGTTGGCTGCTCATAATGCAGGCCTTTCTACCTATACTTCCCGCAAGATTCCCTGGAAACTGATTTACGTGGAAGAGCTACCCTCTAAAAGAGAAGCTTTGCAAAGAGAATTGATGCTAAAAAAGCAGAATAGTCAGTACATCAACTGGTTAATTCAACAGCCATCTAATTTGATAAAATAAAGAATGCCGCCCTGTCACGGTCCCGGCTGAGCCGGGACGGGTTCGAGTCTCCCGGCAGGGCCGGGATCCGCAAAGCCCCTCACTGAGGGGCTTTGTTGTTTATGGAACATTATTACGTGTATATCATCCAAAGTGAGGTAGACGGTTCCTTTTACAAAGGGTTTACGACCGATTATCTCAAACGGTTAGCTGCCCATAATGCCGGCCTTTTTACCTATACCTCCCGCAAGATTCCCTGGAAACTTGTGTATGTGGAAGAACTGCCCTCAACAAAAGAAGCGTTACAAAAAGAGTGGATGTAGAAAAGAGAGAACTTTGTTGCACTAATAAAGGAATAAACAGCTGTTTTTTTATACGGGTTTGCTACCTATATTTGAATGGACTATCTTTCCCTAAACTGCTGATTATCCTATGATGAAGCGGCTCTTAATTGCTTTATTATTGCTTGTTCAGGTTGCCCGGGCACAAACCTTCGTCAGCGTCAGGGATTGGCCCATGCCTGCTGGCTATAGCTCCGGACTCGTTACCCCGGGGTTTAAAATTGTACCCAATTTTTTCCTGGAAAGTCTGGGCACAAAGACCTACCTGATCCTGAAAATGGAGATCACATTGGCCAGCCCGCGAAATCCCGTGGCCCCATATTCTTATCGGTATATGCGCGGGGGAAAAATCTACACAGACAGAGATCTGGGTTTTGACCCATTTTATCCCATCGGCCTTTCCGCAGCCACTTTCAGCGTGCGGGTGCAGGGACCGGGAGTTAACAAACAAATCAGTTACGAATGGTTTCTTGGCCGTAACCAGGTGGCAGAAGTGCCCAAAGACACCAGGGTGGAAAGTTATGCGGCACATATTCAGGGCTTAACCTCGGTTGGCTACCATGGTACAGATGCCATGGACAGAGCTATTACTAATTTTGAGGCAGCAGTTAAGAAAAAAGAAGAAGATGCCAAACGGGCAGAACGGGAAAAGGCAGATGCAGACAAGAAAAAAATAGAGGATGAGAAAAAACGGATAGAAAAGGAAAAGGCTGACGCTCATAAGAAAAAAACAGAGGATGAGAAAAAACGGGCAGAAGCGGAAAAGAATGATCCTTCGAACGGAAGGAATGTATCGGGAGGCAATACAAATGGATCTGATAATAACGGATCTAATTCGGCAGCAGCTAAATTAGCGCCTTTTAATTCCTATCCCAACGGAGATCCTTCCATCAAACCAACAGCTACACCCAATCAAAACAATAATGGGAAATCCGGACAAAGTTTCTGGTCAGAAAAAAAGCAGGAGAAAGCTGGCCCGATTCCGGATCAGCCCATACATAAAAACCTGCCTGATTTTGTGCGTACCACAGATGGGGGGTATTTTCATAGGGGAGAGGACGGAAAATTCAGGCAGGTAACACAACAGGAATACCAGGACGCCAAAAACGCTGTTGCTGCCAAATCGCAAAAACCGGTAGAGCAGGAAAAACCCACTCTCACTGCAGAAGAAGTGCGAAGCCAGGTAAATAAAATGTTTGCAGATGCCGAGGCACAGAACAGAGCCATCAACCAGCAGATAGAGCAGAAAGTGGAAATGTGGAAACAAAATTATTATTACGCAGAAGCTATCCGTAACGGAAAAGAAAACCTGGCAGCCCTCAGTTCTTTAAATGGATCTTATAATTCCGTGCAGCAACTGGAAGCAGCATTCAGTCAGCAAAGCAGTGCTATCAGAGCCGAAGTGCAGAATCTGGAACAGGCACGTAATGCTAAATTGAGCAATGCGGTTAACGGAAATTTTAATGGGAATAGTACAGAACGGGCCATTGGGCAAAGTATGCAGTTAATTGGAGGTATCATCAATAGCAGCAAAGCTGCTAAAGAAGAAAAAGAAGCCAGAGAAGCATTGCGTGCAGAAAGGGAACGACAATTGGCCGCCATTGCCGCAGCTAAAATGAAAGCCCGTATAGGTATGCGGAACCAGCTGTTACGCAGTTTTCCCAGTGGGGGAACACCACTTACCTCACATAAAGTGGTATTGCCTGAAGTATACATGTTTGCCTATCTGACAGATATGTCTGCCTTTGATAAAGAACAATCGGTAGTAGCGGTAAGTAATGTTTTCCCCGTGCAACAGTATTCTGACGGAACATTTCCCTATAAAACCAGTGTAATCAGCAAATTGAAAGGGTATGCTCCCGGAGAAGTGATGCTGGTGGGATATTATGGCGAAAAAGACAAAGCCGAGCAGATGCGTAAAGCTTTTGTTAACCTGGCGGCCCAGAGTGAGCTCACTGTAAGAACCTTTGCGATCAAGGCACCACCCGGAACCACTACCGTTTCATCAGGTGCCAGTGGCGATTTCTGGGAAACGGGCGGTAAGAAAAATGCCGCTGATGAAAAGAAAACAGATAAAAAATCTGATTTCTGGAATAATTAAAAACTTAATAAGCTATTGTATGCGTTTATGTGCTGTTCTTTTCTTTTTACTATTGTCATCTCTGCCGGTATTGGCACAAATGAATGAAACCGAAGCCAAAGCCTCCTATATGCTGGCCGAAGAAAACTATGGCAAGGGTAATTACCCGGTAGCACTCACTTTTCTGAAAAATGCGAAAGCCAACCTGGGTGGGGCCAACTGTAAGATTCTCTATCTCCAGATCCAGATAGAAAGTGAGCTGGCTAAAACCAAAAAAAATTACAGAGATAGTTTGCTGAATACCATCACCGCTTTTCAGAACTCACCGGATATCAAAGATTTTAATGAGGACAAAGTATTGGAAGTGGTGAAGATGAAGCTGGAAATAGCCCAGAAAGCGGCAGAAGAAGCGGCACTGCTGGCGGAGCAGAAACTGGCAGAAGAAGCGAAGAGTGCAAAGACTTTTAAAGACTGGCGTTTTACCGCAGGACTGAACGTTGGGCTCACTGTGAAAGAAGCAGAAAAAATGTACCCGGCTTTTTTTCGCAGAACAAAAACTGAAGTTAGTCAGGATTATCCCGGGCTGGAAATGATCACTTCAAAGCCTGTGTCTGGTAGCAACTATACTACTACCGCTTCTGTTTTTGTTAAAAACAATAAAATAGTGGGTAACAGGTTGTTGCTTGAATACGAAGAGGGCGACAGTAAAAAAAATAATTACGAAACATTCAAAAAATCGATGCTGGACGAACGGGACAGAAACAATAAATTATTCGGCTTTGAAGCCATTTCACTTCCTTCTGTTGATGGGTTAGGATTTGTATGGAAGAAAAAAGGTAAAACCTTTACACGTATCTGGACAAGTATTACCAAAAAAGGAGATGGTTTTTATGGTGTCTATGTTTCAGATATAGTGGATGAGTCTAATTGATTTTTTGCAGTTTTTCAGAAAGCACCCCCTTGCTATTGATCTTTATCCGGCAAGCCAAAAATTAGTTGATATGAATTTTATGTGCAAAATACTCTTTGTTGGCCTGTTGTTTCTTTTTATGCAGCCACTCTACAGCCAGGTAAACGAAACAGAAGCCAAAGCCGCTTATATGCTGGCCGAAGAAAATTATGGCAAGGGTAATTACCCCGTTGCGCTTACTTTTCTCAAAAATGCCAAAGCAAAACTGGGCGGAGCTAACTGTAAAATACTGTATCTCCAGATCCAGATCGAAAACGAACTGGCTAAGACACAAAGAAATTACCAGGATAGTTTACTGAAAACCATTACGGCTTTTCAAACTTCACCCGATATCAAAGAGTTCAATGAGGATAAAGTATTGGAAGTGGTGAAAATGAAAATGGAGATGGAGCAGAAAGGAATTGAAGAGAGGGAACTGAGGGAAAAAAAAGCAGCTGATTCTGTTAGCAGAGAAAAGCTGTTCAATGATTTTTCAGTAACCCAGGGATGGGAGTTGGGACAAACCCTGGAAGAAGCAGAGAAAAAACATGCCAATTTTTTCAGGCGAACCTCCAGTGAAAAAAGTGGCCTTTTCCCGGGATTGAAACTGATCAGTTCAAAAGATGTGGCCGATGTATCGGTGTATGTAAATGAGAATAAGAAAATTATCGGTTTCAGAACCAATATCGAATATCCAAGACTGATCAGCAAATACCAGAACTATACTTCGGGGAAAGAGCTTAAGATGAAGATGGTAGATGCGTACACACAAATGTTCGGATTTGCGCCTGTAGTGGGCTATGCTACCTCCGAGGGACTGCAATATATCTGGAAAAAGAATAAGAAATCAGTTATCATAGCATGGATGGTATATAAAAACGGGAATGGGTTTTATGGAAATGACTACTCGTACGTAGTGGATGAAGCCATTCAGTAGTAAATCAGCCGGAGATAAGTTTCTGATTTTTGTAATCTGAAAGCTGGCAAAACAGCAATAGTTTCCGTATTTTCCCAAAAACAAAACTATGGAAACATTGCCTGTCTTAAAAAAGCGCATCGATTCCATCGATATCCTCCGCGGTAGCATTATGATTATCATGGCATTGGACCATGTGCGCGATTTTTTCCATACCGGTGCCATGACCAGCGATCCTACCAATCCGGCTACTACCACCCCCATTCTTTTTTTCACCAGGTTTATCACCCATTTTTGTGCGCCGGTATTCGTTTTTCTGGCAGGTACTTCCGCTTTTCTCGCGGGAAGTAAAAAGACCAAAAAAGAAATGTCTGTTTTCCTGCTCAAAAGAGGTGTATGGTTGATCATGCTGGAAATCATCATTTTTAATCTGCTGTTTTCTTTCGATCCATTGTATCATTTTCTGGGACTGCAGGTGATCTGGGTAACCGGGTTATCCATGATATTACTCGCTGCATTTTTATACATGCCTTTACCTGTTCTTTTCGTGATAGGTCTTGTGATGGTTGCCGGCCATAATATGCTGGATACCTTCAATTCTTCCGCCATGGAAAAAACGCCGCTCTGGTGGGCCCTGCTGCACCAGCAATATTTTACCCAATACACACCTGGCAGATTTTTTGGTGTATTGTACCCCCTGATTCCCTGGCCGGGAATTATGTTACTTGGGTATTGTATGGGCGCATTATTTGTACCGGGATATGATGCCGTAAAACGCAGACGTAAGCTCATTGGGTACGGTTTGGGTGCCACCATCGCCTTTTTTGTGATCCGTTGGTTCAATGCCTATGGCGATCTGGTGCCCTGGACAGAACAGAAAAATACAACCGCTACCATCCTTTCTTTCTTTAATGTAACCAAGTATCCGCCTTCCTTACTGTACTGCTGTATCACCCTTGGCCCTGCATTGATCGTGCTGGCATGGCTGGAGAAGGTCAAAGGGAAATGGACAGAATGGGTGGTCATCTATGGCAGGGTGCCTATGTTTTATTACCTGCTGCATTTTTTTCTTATTCACCTCCTGTGTACCATCGCTTTTTTTGCCACAGGGTTTACCATGGAACAGGCCGCTACGGGTATGATGTTGTTCCGGCCCAATGAGTTTGGGTTCTCGCTGGGCATCGTATACCTTATCTGGATAGCGGTGGTATTGATTTTATACCCTTTCTGCAAACGGTACAGTCAATACAAAGCCACCCATACACACTGGTGGTTATCTTACCTGTAAAATTATTTGCGGGTAAAATGGTAACTTTGTAAAATGAAAGCAGGTAAAATGGTTCAAAAGGGACCATTACATACAACGCAAGCTGTTCATACAGAACCCGGTCTCCTGCAAAAATGGTTTGCATCTGATGGGCAGTTTCATCAGCTGTATCCCGAATCCGTGCGTGCACAGGCCAATATGCATTGGACACCCCTGCATGTGGCACGAAAAGCTGCCGAATTTCTTACGGCCGATAAACACAAACGCATACTCGATATTGGCAGTGGGGGTGGTAAATTCTGCCTCGCTGCGGCATATTATTGTCCGGAAGGTATCTACACCGGCATCGAACAAAGAGCCAGCCTGGTAGTCAATGCCGAAGAGGCGAATCGTATATTGGGTTTACCCCATGTTTCTTTCCTCCACCAGAATATGCTCGATACAGACTTGGCTGCCTATGACCATTTTTATTTCTTCAACGCTTTTTACGAGAACCTAGACGATAGTTTCCGCATAGATGAGTCGCTTACCTACTCGCGTGAACTGTATGCACAATATAACCGGCATCTTTTCCGCCAGCTCGAGAAAAAACCTCCCGGCACCCGGATCGTTACCTTTCACAGCACAGAAAATGAAATGCCGGGTAATTACATGGAAGTAAGTGTGTCGGCCGATGAGCTGCTGAAATGCTGGATCAGGGTATAAGTTGTTGTACGATTAAATACAGGATGATGTTTAAACCCAAACTGGTTGATTCGCTGAAAAATTACAACCGCCAACAGTTCTCCAAAGACCTGATGGCGGGTATGATTGTGGGTATTGTAGCCTTACCATTGGCCATTGCTTTTGCCATTGCCTCAGGCGTATCGCCGGAGAAGGGTTTGTTTACAGCGGTAGTAGCCGGGTTTATCATTTCAGCATTGGGAGGAAGTAAAGTGCAGATAGGAGGACCCACAGGTGCATTTATTGTAGTGGTATATGGAATTGTACAACAGTTTGGCGTTAATGGATTGATCATTGCCACTTTCATGGCCGGGGTAATGCTGATAGGGATGGGCTTTGCGAGGTTGGGGGCTGTGATCAAGTTTATCCCGCATCCGCTCATCATCGGTTTTACCAGTGGTATTGCATTGATCATTTTTTCTTCACAGGTTAAAGATTTTCTCGGATTGCAAATGGGGGCCGTGCCCGCAGATTTCACAGATAAATGGGTTTCCTATGCCGGACATCTCTCAACCATCAACTGGACCTCTTTCCTGATTGCCGGTATCACCGTACTCATTATCCAGTTATGGCCCCGGGTATCGCATAAAATCCCCGGCTCGCTGGTGGCCATTCTGTTAACCACCGCAGCCGCTTATTTTTTACATTTACCTGTTGAAACCATTGGCAGTCGTTTTGGTAGTATTCCCTCTTCGCTTCCCTCACCTGTGTTACCGGCCTTTGATCTGGAAACTGTAAAAAAACTGGTACCTGCCGCTTTCACCATTGCGTTGTTAGGAGGTATAGAATCTCTTTTATCGGCCGTAGTAGCAGATGGAATGATCGGTGGTAACCACCGATCCAATATGGAACTGGTGGCCCAGGGTACGGCCAATATTTTTTCTTCCCTCTTCGGCGGTATACCGGCAACAGGTGCCATTGCCAGAACGGCCACCAATGTAAAAAATGGGGGAAGGACGCCGGTAGCAGGCATCGTGCATGCCCTCACCCTGTTGCTGATCATGTTATTTGTGGGTAAATGGGCCGCCCTCATACCCATGGCTACACTGGCGGGTATACTGGTAGTGGTTGCCTATAATATGAGCGAGTGGGAGAGTTTTATATCCGTATTCAAGGGGCCGCGAAGTGATGTGGCGGTACTGGTAACTACTTTTGTCTTAACGGTATTGGTAGATCTTACGGTGGCAATCGAAATCGGTATGGTGCTGGCCGTATTCCTGTTTATGCAGAAGATGATTAAGTTCAGCGATGTAAGCAGCATGACGGCACAGTCTGATGAGAACAGCATTGACGCAGACTCCATAGATAATTACCAGTTACCCAAACAGGTAGAAGTATTCGAGATCACCGGCCCCCTGTTCTTTGGAGCCGCCTACAAATTCAAAGACGCCATGCGTTTTATTGAGAAACCACCCAAAATTCTCATCATCCGCATGCGCAAAGTGCCCATCATTGATGCTACCGGTATCAAAACATTACAGGAGGTTCACAAAGAATCCAGACACAAGGGTACTAAGATCATTCTATCCGAAGTGCACAGCGCACAGGTTTTACAGGAACTGAAAGATGCACGTTTGCTCTTTACAATAGGCAAGGCGAATGTGACTGAAACCTTTCCCGATGCCATAGAGCGCAGTAAAAAAATATTGGCCGGATAGTGGTGACCTTACTTTTCAGGAACAATCCCTCTTTTTCTCTTTAACTCTTAGTGAAGCATCCTCCATCATCATCAAAATCACTACGGGTTCGGCAGTACGAAAGGGTGAAACTGTTCGTACAAACCAGTTAATGCGATCATACTCTTGTATCTCCTGAAGAATGGAAAATCACTTTATGGAGCGGGGAACTTACTTTTCTGCTGAATCAGGTCCCACAGATTACCATAGAGGTCTTCAAATACCGCCACCGTTCCATATTCTTCTTCCTGTGGTGTACGGATGAATTTGATATTCTTTGCCGTCATGTCTTTGTAATCGCGCCAGATATCATCGGTGTTCAGGAACATAAATACGCGGCCGCCTGTCTGGTTACCAACCCTTGTTAACTGCTCATCCGTGGCTGCTTTGGCTAAGAGGATACTGCATTCTCTGGCACCGGGAGGTGCTACCAGCACCCAGCGTTTGGTTTCGCTCAGTACCGTGTCTTCCAGTAAATTGAAATGGAGTTGCTGCGTATAAAAAGCGATGGCTTCATCATAATCTTTTACAACCAGCGCAAAATGGGTGATGTATTGTTGCATAATCAGCAGATAGGGTAGTGAAGGATTATTTCAACAGGCTTTTGATCTCGTTCAGTTTCAGTAAAGCTTCTACGGGTGTAAGCCGGTTGATGTCGAGGTCATTGAGTTTTTTGCGGATCTCGTCAAAAGTTTCAGAGTGTGCATCAAAAATGGAGAGTTGCATCTGCGGTGCCGCCATATTTTTCAACCGCTGCCCCATATCGGTCGGGACGCTCAAAGCGGCCTGACCGATATGGGGCAACGGAGGCTGAGCTTGAACGCTACTACTATTCTCATTACCACCGTTCAGGCCGCTTTGAGCATCCCGGCCCGTAGCAGATCTTTCTTCCAGCTGCCCCAGAATCTCATTGGCCCGATCGATCAGTGTTGCCGGCATGCCCGCCATTTTCGCCACATGAATACCAAAGCTATGGGTACTGCCACCTCTGGCCAGTTTACGCAGGAAGATGATCTTATTACCCACTTCCTTATTGGTTACATGAAAATTCTGTACACGGGGTAATTTCTCTTCCAGCTCATTCAGCTCATGGTAGTGTGTGGCAAACAAAGTTTTGGGGGCTGCAGGCGAGCCGTGCAGGTATTCTACAATACTCCACGCAATCGAAATGCCATCATACGTAGAGGTACCCCGGCCGATCTCATCCAGTAAGATCAGGCTGCGTGGCGAAATATTGTTAATGATGCTGGCGGTCTCATTCATCTCCACCATAAAAGTAGATTCTCCTCCGCTCAGGTTATCGCTGGCACCTACTCTTGTAAAAATCTTATCGGTCAGCGGTACACGTGCACTGGCCGCAGGTACAAAACTACCCATATGCGCCATCAGTGTAATCAGGGCCGTTTGCCGCAGTATGGCACTCTTACCACTCATATTCGGACCGGTAAGAATAATGATCTGCTGGTCAGTTGAGTTAAGGGTGATATCGTTGGCAATATAACTTTCTCCCGCAGGTAAGTTTCTTTCGATCACCGGGTGACGGCTTTCGGTAAATGCGAGATCATACCCTTCGTGCAGTTCAGGTTTTTTATAGTTATACTGCAAAGCATTCTCTGCAAAACAGATCAGGCAATCCAGCGTAGCTAAAATATTTCCGTTGATCTGTATCGGTGCAATATAGTCCTGCAAGGCAAGCAGGAGTTTATCGTAAAGATCCATCTCTATCGCCAGTATCTTGTCTTCTGCGCCGGTGATCTTTTCTTCGTATTCTTTTAATTCGGGCGTGATATACCGTTCCGCATTGGCCAGCGTTTGTTTGCGGATCCAGTCGGCCGGTACTTTGTTCTTGTGAATATTGGTTACTTCGAGATAATACCCAAACACATTATTGAAACTGATCTTCAGCGAAGAGATGCCGGTTTTCTCCGCTTCCCTTTGCTGAATATTCACCAGGAATTCTTTTCCGCCACTGGCTATATTTCGCAACATATCCAGCTCTTCGTGTACACCCGCTCTGATCACTTCTCCTTTGTTTACAGCCACCGGCGGATTCTCACTGATCTCTTTCAGAATTTTTTCCACTATCAGGTGACAACCATTCAAAGCATCGGATAATCTTTGCAGGTAAGGGTTGGCTGCAGTAGCACAAAGCTGTTTGATCTGTTCTGTCTGTTCTAAGCCCCTGGCCAGGTGCATTACTTCCCGCGGGTTGATCTTTTTCATGGGGATCTTACTCACCAGCCGCTCAATATCACCGCAGACCTTAATGGCCTGTGTCAGTTGTTTGCGCAGATCGGCCTGTAATACCAGAAAAGCAACCGTATCCAGTCTTTCATTGATGCGGCTCAGTTCTTTCAGCGGAAAAATCATCCAGCGGTGCAGCATCCTGGCACCCATGGGACTTACTGTATTGTCCAGCACTTTTAATAAGCTGTTGCCATTATCGGTTCCGGTATACAGTAATTCCAGGTTGCGGATGGTAAAACGATCCATCCACAAAAAATCTTCCCTTTCCATCCGCTGGATAGAAGTGATATGCTGCAGGTGTGGATGTTCAGTTTCTTTAAGGTAATAAAGAACGGCCCCGGCAGCCGTAATGCCCTGGCGCAGCCCTTCAATACCAAATCCTTTCAGCGAATGAGTCTGAAAATGTTTCAGCAGACTTTCTGTAGCAAACGCTTCATCAAAGATCCAGCTCTCCATGGTATAGGTGTAGAACCTGGGACCGAAGATTTCCTTGAAATGTTTCTGGTAACTACGCTGGTAAATGACTTCTGCGGGTTTCAGGCCCTGCAGCAGTTTGTCAATGTATTCATCATTGCCTTCGGCGATAAAAAATTCACCGGTAGAAATATCCAGAAAAGCGATGCCTGTTTCCTTCTCCGTAAAATGAACGGCCGCCAAAAAATTATTACTGTTATGCTCCAGCAGTTTATCGTTGGTGGCAACACCCGGTGTTACCATTTCTGTTACACCCCGCTTCACAATTCCTTTTACCGTTTTTGGATCTTCGAGCTGATCGCAGATGGCTACACGGTAACCGGCTTTTACCAGTTTGTGGAGGTAAGTATCCAGCGCATGATGCGGAAAACCCGCCAGCTCGCTGGAAGAAGCGGCGCCATTGTTCCGTTTGGTCAATGTAATGCCCAGCACTTTGGAAGCAATAATGGCATCTTCCCCAAAGGTTTCATAAAAATCTCCCACCCGAAACAGCAGAATAGCATCCGGGTATTTCTGTTTAATAGCCCGGTGTTGCTGCATTAAAGGAGTATCTGCGCTCGATTTTGACATGGGCAACAAATATACTGATGTGCTTATTCTGAGTAGATATATTCGGAGGGATGTGGAAAGAAAGTCTGGAGTTGGGAGTTAGGAGTCTGGAGTTGGGGCACAAAAAAGCAGGAGTCCGGTTTCCTAAACACCGTGACTCCTGCTGAATAACTATTAACCTTTAACTATTGACTCCTAACTCCTAACTCCAGACTCCTAACTCTCCTAAAACCCAAATCCCCCCGCCGGTCTCGGCTTCGGCATTTCTTTCCTGGGCAGTTTGGCATCGCGCTGGGAAGCGTTGTAAACAAAGGCAGCCACAATGGTAGCGATCTGTTTCAGGTCGGCTTCGATCAGGTGATCGTACACATCCATATTACTGTGGTGCGTGCGGGTATCGTATTCAATCGGATCCTGGATAAACTGGAAACCGGGCAATCCCACGGCATCAAATGCCTGGTGATCGGTACCGCCGGTGTTGCTGATGGTAACGGTGGTAGCACCCAGGTCTTTGAAAGGAGCGAGCCATTGCGCAAAAATATCGCGGCAGGCTTCGTTACCCTGCAGGTAAATACCACGGATCTTGCCGGTACCATTATCGATATTAAAATAAGAAGAGAATTTCTCATGCGCCGGTGTTGTCTGCATGGTGGCCGGATCAGCGAAAGTATTTTTTACATACCCTCTCGAACCCAATAATCCCTGCTCTTCACCACTCCATAAACCAATACGGATGGTACGGCGGTTGTTGAATCCAAGTGATTTCAGGATCCGGATGGCTTCCATCATCACAGAAGAGCCGGATGCATTATCGGTAGCACCGGTGCCGGTCTGCCAGCTATCAAGGTGGGCACCAATCATCACCACTTCCTCTTTTAATGCCGGATCGGTTCCCGGAATCTCCGCTATTACATTATACCCATTCAGATCCTTTGTATGGAATTTCGTTTTCACATCCACATCCATCTTTACTGGTTCACCTGCTTTGGCCAAACGGAGAATGGTATTATAATCTTCGATACCCAAAACTATATCAGGAAAATTTTCCGGGTCACTGGCTTTATACGCGCCACCACCCTGGGCAAAAATGGTTCCATCATGGCTGCGACTACCACCCATACTCAAAAGCGCAACAGCACCTTCTGCTTTGGCCATATTTTTCAACACGGTCAGCATACGGGCAGCTGGGTTATTGAACCGGGCCATCATGGCTTCACGCTGTCTTCTTTGGGCAGCCGTATCAACGGGTTGGCGGGCTGCAGCAGGCATGGTTGCCTTGGCCATGGCATCCAGTTCTGCATCGATATACCTTACGGCATCGGCTTTAAAACTGTGTTTATAAGGAGTGGTCTGGTCAATAATCAGCAGTTTGCCTTTCAGTTGTCCGCGATAGGATTCCAGTCCGGCAGAATCTTTGGCACTGATCACCAGTATTTCCGCATTCTTCTGTCCTTTGGTACCCGCGGTCCATGTCTTAGGATAAGCAGACAGTGATTTATAATACGGGGCAGTAATGGCTACATAACTTTTCTCCAGCTCCCATCCTTTGCCAAATTCGCCCCAGGGTTGTACGGCGGCGTTGCTGAGTCCCCAGCCTGCCAGGGTCTCTTTGGCATAATTGGCAGCCCGGTTAAAACCAGGAGAAGCCGTAAGGCGGTTA
Source organism: Chitinophagaceae bacterium (assembly GCA_004297075.1). GTDB lineage: Bacteria > Bacteroidota > Bacteroidia > Chitinophagales > Chitinophagaceae > Sediminibacterium. The sequence goes on along the minus strand of SCVK01000196.1, from coordinate 6,805 downwards.
CCACTCTTATCGGTAAGGTTAAAGGCGATTTCCATGACTTTGGAATTTTCCAGGCCTTCTTTCCGGATCTTCTGCATCATGGCAGGATCTACATTTTCTGATTGTGCCAGGCCTGCGAAAGGGAGGGCCAAAGCCAACATAACCGACAGGCGGGTGTTTTTTCTCATAGCTGAAATGTTTAAGTTTTGGGAAGAACAAAATAGCAAATCTTACTCATTTTAACCGATCCTTTATTTGAATGGATGGAACTACCTTTGCGCCATGCGAAAACTGACCATGGATGAGCTGGGCCGGATGTCGGTGGATGCCTTTAAACAGGCCGAAAAGAACCCCGTAATGGTGGTACTCGATAATATCCGGAGCATGCACAATGTGGGCAGCGTGTTTCGCACAGCGGATGCTTTTCTGGCCGGCGGCATCTGTTTATGTGGCTACACGCCCCAGCCGCCGCACCGCGATATCCATAAAACGGCCCTTGGCGCTACAGAAACCGTTGATTGGCTGTATTTTTCCACCACCAAAGAAGCGGTGCAGGAACTGAAACAGAGAGGATATAAAGTGTATGCGATAGAACAGGTTGAGAATAGTATTCCCTTACAGCAGTTTAACCGGGGCGATGATAAAATTGCACTGGTCTTTGGCAATGAAGTGGAGGGGGTAGATGCTGACGTATTGCCCCTTTGCGATGGCAGTATCGAAATTCCACAGTTCGGTATGAAACATTCGCTGAATATCTCGGTGGCGGCGGGGATTGTGTTGTGGGAGACGGTAAGAGGGAAATGAGTGGATGAGTGAATGAGTGAGTGAATGATAGAATGATAGAATGATAGTATGATAGAATGTTGGAGGAATGCTTTTAATGAGATGATATGACGACAGTAAAGAAATATTTAAGTCTGGTGAAATTTTCGCATACGATTTTTGCGATGCCGTTTGCGTTGATTGGATTTTTTCTGGGGATCACTTATCTGCAAAAAAATCCGCAGGCGGGGGAGCTGATTTTTCAGGCTACCGCGATAGACGGTTGGGGTATGAAACTGTTTCTTGTGCTGGCCTGTATGGTTACGGCCAGAAGTGCTGCCATGGCATTTAACCGCTACCTCGACAGAAGTTTTGATGCCAAAAATCCCCGCACGGCCATCCGGGAAATTCCGGCGGGTATTATTTCGGCCAATAGTGCGCTGCGGTTTGTGATATTGAATGGTGTGCTGTTTGTAACGGCCACTTATTTCATCAATGACATCTGCTTTTTCCTGTCACCGGTGGCTTTGTTTGTGATTCTGTTTTATAGCTATACCAAACGGTTCACCCCTTTATGCCATATGGTATTGGGTCTCGGCCTTTCACTCGCACCCATCGGTGCTTATCTCGCCGTAACCGGTCGCTTCGATATCCTGCCCATCCTGTTTTCTATGGCCGTGATTTTCTGGGTAAGCGGGTTTGATGTGATCTATGCCCTCCAGGATGTGGAATTCGATCAGTCGCAGCAACTCTATTCCATTCCCAGCGTACTCGGTAAAGCCAAAGCACTGCGGGTATCAGAAATCTTACATGCATGCAGTTCGGTGTGTGTGATAGCAGCAGGTATCTATGGTGGATTTCATTGGTTGTACTGGATAGGGATCGTTGTATTTGTGGGTATGCTTGTTTACCAGCATTCCATTGTAAAACCCAACGATCTCAGCAAAGTGAATATCGCTTTTATGACGGCCAATGGCATTGCCAGTGTGGTATTTGCTTTGTTTGTGATAGGAGATCTGTTACTGTTGTAGCCTATCTTCGCAGCAGATCAGGGTAATAAAGAACAACTATCTGTTTTCATTTCTCTTACTTCGTAACTTAAAAAAGCGCAATCAATCATGGCCCGGATCATCTGTATCGATTATGGCGGAAAAAGAACCGGACTGGCAGTAACGGATCCATTGCAGATCATTGCTACTTCGTTAACCACCATCGAAACCAAAGACCTGATCCCTTTCCTCAAAAAATATTTCCTGGAAGAAGCGGTAGAACTGATCCTGATCGGTGAACCTCTGAACCTGGATGATACAGCCACCCATGCAACGCCGCTCGTGAAAGCGGCCATTGTGCGATTAAAGAAAGAATTCCCCGCAATACCTGTTCAAACCGTCGACGAACGCTACACTTCCAAAATGGCTTCCCGTGCCATGGTAGAAATGGGGATGAAGAAAAAAGACCGCCGCATCAAGGGTAATGTTGACCAGATCGCAGCCACCATTATGTTGCAGGAATTTCTACAGAATAAGTGATCTGGTCATCTGCTTTTAAATAAAGGTGTCGAATTAACGCCGCATTCACCAATAATCCCCGATTCTCATTTGCCGGTTGCCCCTTTTCCGGTATTTTTGCGGCATTTTGATACCTATAACAGCTTAGTAATGATTTTTCCGATCGTCGCATATGGTGCTCCCGTTTTACGGAAACTGGCCCAGGATATTGAACCCGGTTATCCCGGTCTGGCCACTTTGATAGAAGATATGTGGGAAACCATGTATGCCAGTAACGGGGTAGGATTGGCTGCACCGCAGATTAACAGGGATATCCGCCTGTTTGTGATGGATAGTACCCAGATCTTTGCCAACCTGGAAAAAGATGAAGAAGGGGTGTACCCCGATGCACCCGGTATCAAACGGGTGTTCATCAATGCACAGGTACGATCGCTCGGGGGCGAAGAATGGGCCTATAATGAAGGCTGTTTAAGTATTCCCAAGATCCGCGAAGATGTGAGCCGCGCCGAAACAGTGGTAATGGATTATCTCGACGAACAATTTCAGCCGCATACAGAAACCTTTAACGGTATTACGGCAAGGGTGATTTTGCATGAGTATGACCATATAGAAGGCAAACTCTTTATCGATTATCTCAAACCACTACGCCGTAAAATGCTGCAGGGAAAATTGAATGATATCAGTAAAGGGAAAATCCGCGTAGATTACAAAATGATATTTCCCAAATGATGCGATACAGCTTTTTCTGTCTGCTCCTGCTCTCTTATACCGCTTCCCTAGCCCAGGATACGTCTGTGGTTATAGACGAAAAACGCTTTACCCTGAGTGAAGTAGTAGTTCGGAATAACTTCGATTATAAAACACTGCTAACCCAGATCAAAGAAGACACTACTTTCTATAAAGCCTTCCGCAACCTGCGCATACTCGGATTCAGCTCTTATAACGATATAAAAATGCTGGATAAAAAAGGAGGGGTCAAAGCCTCTCTTTCCAGTAAAACCCGGCAGAACCATACCGCCAACTGCCGTACCATGGATGTGCTGGAAGAAACAGTGACCGGCGACTTCTACGACCGGAAAAATGACTACAATTACATGACCCCGGAATTATATGCCGGTTTGTTTTTTACCAAGGGACAGGTTTGCGGAGAAAATAATATTGTGAAAGGCCGTAACCTCCGCTTCAGCGATAAAAAGGGAATTGAGAAACACAAAGAGCAGTTGAAAATGCTGTTCTTCAATCCCGGTAAAAAGATCCCCGGCATTCCTTTTATCGGCGACAAACTGGACCTGTACGATGAAGATGCACACAAATTATACGATTACAGATTGGATATAGAAGAGTTTCATGGCGGATTGGCCTATGTGTTTGCCATTGCGCCCAAAGAAAACAAGGAGAAAAGCGACAGGGTAGTGGTAGACCAGATGGTTACCTGGTTTGATATGAAAACCCTGGAAGTATTGGCGCGGAATTACTCGCTCAGCTATAAAGCCGGTGTTTATGATTTTGATGTGAGCATGGAAGTGGAAATGACCAAATTTGATGGGCTAACCGTTCCCAAAATCCTTCGTTACCGCGGTAACTGGGATGTGATCTTCAAGAAAAGGGAAAGGGGGCTATTTACAGCCACACTGTTCGATTTTAAAAGATAAAAACAAGGGCCGCAATTGCGGCCCTTTCTATACCCCCCGGTATATGTTCAACAATGAACGTTTTTATAATTCGTCTAATTCTTTAAGAATATCTTTCAGACTCTTCTTTTCGGGAGAGAGTTTGTAACTGGTGGTAAGGGTTACACTATTGATCTCTTTCTCATCCCAGTAAAGATCGTTGCCTATTTTAGACAGAGATATCAGTTTGATCTTGCTACGCAACGGAATGTTTTTAGCGAAGAAAGAGCGTGAAGCATAATCGCCCTTGCAGTTTACGATGATCTTACGTCCGTCTACAACAATGAATACGGCTGTATTTTTATTGGTAAAATTGGGCGATAAGATGGCCGTTACTTTTACCCTCGGCAAACTACTGTCTATATACCTGCTGGCCGTAACCCAACGCAGGTTTTTGGATACCAGTTCATATCCATAATAGGAAGGAACCAGCGGGTTATTACTCAACTTAGTCCAGGTGGGCAGAAATGCTGTATTAAAATCCCTGATCCATGAAAAAACAGTATCAATTCCTTTCGGCGGAACGGGTATCGCTTCCCTGCCGTAAAAAGCCTGCATATCTGCTTTGGCTGTATCTATATCATGGAATTTGATCCGGAAAGTGCTATCGGTAACGAGGCGCAGTTCATTTCCTTCCTTTGATACGCGGATAAAAAAGCCGCCGCCGGTTTCGAGCAAACTGCCATCGGCCGTAGTAGTGGGTTTAAATACACGTACAAAATCTCCTTTCCGCCGCAGGGGTAATAATTCCACCCGTACATTTCCCAGGGGAGTGCCGCTTGATCCGGGTCCTGCCAGACTGTTAGGTTTGAATTCCAGTTCCAGGCTATCACCAAAAAACAGTTTACCGCCGTTTATGGCATTAAAAGAGTCTACCAGCAGTTCTTTGGGATGCAGGAGATCGAACAGATCATTCACAGAATGGGTACTGAGCAGATTTTTTACCCATACCGTATCATTCAGCGGATGATTGGTATACGTGGTGAAATTATCAGACAGCTCTTTCTTGCAGGAAGCAAGGAAGAGTGCAGATAAACCTACCATGATGTGTAAAATTCTTTTCATAACCTTTACTGTCTATCAGATACCCACCGGGCATCTTTTGCTGCCTGTTATTTCCGGTTTAAGTTGATCCGGAGTCCTACGGCCAATCCGCCCACACTGAAACGCTGCTTGAAGCTGGCCTGCTGGGTGGTCATATTGGATAAGTTGTACCGGAAATAGGGTTCAAAGAAAACATGCATATCCTCACTCATCTTTTTCACTACACTGAAACTGCCGATCAATCCCAGTCCTATATTGGTTTTGTATACATTATTGCCTGTTTTGGTCAGCGGTACAATGGCCAGTGAAGAATCCAGCATCACACCCTGGTACCAGGAAGAGATATTTACTGCCACACCGGCATTGATCCCGAATTTAAGATCCTCATTGCCAAACTGGTAACCTACGGTTAATGGAATATCAAAACTGCGGTACCGGTTACGAACGGTATTATTCCGGAAACCCACTGTCTGTAATACACTGGTATCCTGCACAATCACTGTATCGCCCGGTGCGCGGATAATGGTGCGTACAGTTACTACTGTGGTTGTCTTCACTTCGTTCTCTGTACGGTACACATATTTTTCATTAGCCTGCGAATACTGTACACCGGCTTTTAACAGGATATTATCTGTAAGCGGTTTCACCAGCCGAAGTCCCGCGGAATAACCCACCTGCATACTTTCACTGCTGTCTTTTTTCAGCATGTATAAGGGAGAGGCGGAAACATTACTCACAGACTTAAACGACAGATCCGGAGAAGCATAGGCTTCGAGGTACCAGTCGGTATTGCGTCTGTTATCGGATGGGCAGATGATAATATTCTTGAACTGGTTGGTATGGTTCAAAGTGGATAATTGCTTATCCTGCAGGTTTTGCGACATATCGTATCCTGTTAACGTAGGAATGACTAAGGCAGGTAACAGGTTCTGTTGATAAGGTTCAATCAGTTCACGATCATCAGTAGTTGTCAAAGTCTGGTCTGCTGCATGGGTTTTGTTGAGGAAGGGATCATACGCAGTATGGGTAAGATCATTGCCTCCGGGATTAACCGGCTTCAGTAACTCTATTCCTTTTTTCCTGCGGATACCTGTTACGGTGGCATCCTCCGAAGCTGGACCAGCTAAACCATTATCGGTAGTATTGCCGGCGGGGGGCAGGAGGTTGCGGTTATTGTTGGCTGTGGCAGCCTGTTCCGTTGCTGGTGGCGTGGCCGGGGTTATATTTTCTGAAGGAGCAGTAGCCTTACCCATTCTATTGGTGGTTGGCTCCTGCGTAGCAGGTGCAGACTTACTAATGGTTGATTCTGCCGCTTGCTGGTTATGAGAGCTGAAATAAAGATAACCACCCCAGGCACCGGCTGTTAAAAGGCCGAGAATTAATATGGCTGCAGCAGGGTAGCGGAACCAGAAGAAACCGACTTTATCATCATCTTCTTCCTCCGGACGAACTTTCTCCCATAAACCGGCGGGTACCGGTGCTTCCTGATCGATGAGTTTACCGGCTACAAACCGGTCAAACTGTGCATCGCTGATACGGTCCCACAAACCAGCCGGAACAGGCGCAACAGCACCTGCCAGCCTGCCTGCCACAAAACCATCAAACTGTTTATCGTTGATCTTATCCCATAGCCCCTCCGGTACGGGGGCTTCAGCATCTTTTACACTGTTGCTCACGAACTTGTCAAATTGACCTTCCACAACCTTATCCCAAAGACCTGCCGGCACGGGCACAGCGTGGTCTTTGAATTTGTCGTTGAAGAAGTCATCAAATTGGGTATCGTTCATCCTATACAGCAACTTTTTGTAATTGTAAGATTTGGTATTGCAGCATCTTCCGCGC
>SCVK01000195.1 GCA_004297075.1 Chitinophagaceae bacterium | reverse complement strand
ACGATAGGGTAGGTACTTTGTGGTACAAACCTACCAACATGAAAATCCTCGTTATCGGAGGTAATTTCGCCGGCTTTACCGCAGCCATCCTCCTCAAAAATAAACTCAAAGACAAAGCAGAAGTAACCCTGGTTGACAGGAACGAAAAATTCTTATTTATCCCTTCTCTGATCTGGGTACCTTTTAAAAGAAGGGAAGTGAGCGAGATCAGTGTAGATAGAAGAACTGTGTTGGAGAAAAAAGGGGTGCAATTTATCCAGACGGTAGCCCTGCGGGTTGATCCTGACGAAAAGATCGTGTATACAGAAAAAGGCGAAATGCCTTATGATGAGCTGGTGATTGCTACCGGACCTAAAGTGAATTTTGATGTAGCCCCCGGCATCCGTGAATTTGCCACTTATATAGGTACTCCTGCCGGCGCCATGGATGCGCGCGCCAAACTGGAAGAATTTAAAAAAGACCCAGGCGCCATTGTGATAGGTGCTACCCAGGATGCAGGTTGTATGGGCGCCGCCTATGAATTCCTGTTTAACATGGAAAAATGGCTGCGCGAGCAGGATATCCGTAAAAAAGTAGACCTGTACTGGGTTACGCCCGAAACCTACCTGGGCCATTTTGGAATAGATGGGATGCCTTTGGGCGAGTCTATGCTGAAGGGTTTTATGAAAATGTTCCATATTCACTACCGTACCAATGCGGGCATCAAGGAAGTGACCAAAGAAGGGGTGATGCTCTCTACCGGCGAATTCATTGAAAGCAAATTCAAGATGCTGATGCCGCCCTTCCGCGGGGTGGATTTTATCACCAACTCTCCTAAACTGGAAGCCATGCCCAATGGATTTGTGGATGTGTTACCGAGCTATCGCCACCGCAAATATCCCAACGTGTGGGTGGCCGGATTGGCCGTGCAGGTAGCACCACCATTCGAGAAAGGTGCCATTCCATTTGCCGTACCCAAAACCGGTTATCCGAGCGATGAAACCGGTAAAATAGTAGCAGAAAATATTGTACGCACAATCAATGGCGAAACCAAACTGAAAGAAAAAACCTGGGGCGAGATTCCCGGTGTGTGTATCATGGATGCAGGTAAAAAGGAAGTCATTATCCTCTCTAATCATTTGTTCAAGCCACGTAGCATTGCCATCATGGTACCCAATATCATATGGGACTTTGGCAAGGTATTATTGGAAAAATACTTTCTATGGAAACTCCGGAACGGGTATGCACAATTACCCTGACCCAACCATTGTAAGTAGGTAGGTGTAGGTTTGGCCCACCCCTGGTTAGGGTGGGCATTTTTTGTACTATGACTATTTGTAAGTAGATACCCAACCAGGCCTAAGTGGTATGGAGGGACTATTATTTATTGTGTGATATCAGTTTCTATTCTTTCGCTCTCATTGCCTAAGCGGTCAACCGCCGTAACGGCGATCTTTACCAGAGGTGCGTCTTTATTGGCCCTGTCTTTGATCGAGGCTGGGATAGTGGCCACCCGCTCATGACGGTTCAGCACCTGGTAGGTCCAGCTATTGCCGTATTGTTTGTATACCACCCAGCGGAATACCTTGTCTGCCTGTGAATGGGTAAAGCTGACCTGTACGCTATCTGCCATCTTCGAAAACTGCACCACAGGTGTTTTGGGTAATTTGTTACCGAGCCAGGGACTGGCGGGCACCAGTGCGTCTTTTTTATACGGGCCCTCCAGTAAAGCTTTGGAAAGGTTGGCACTGCGGATCACCGATGATAAACTCCAGTGTACGGCACCTGCACTATTGGGTGTCATACCCCTGGTGATCATGATCTGGCTAAGGGTTTCATTGGCACCTTTTACACTGGTATCGCCCACATTCATACCCGGCCAGAGATGGCGCTTTTTGGTATTCTCTTTCTCCCACCAGCCCAGCAGTATCGGGAAACTCAGGGGAATGCGGTTGATGGGCCAGTAAAGTTGCGGTGTAAAATAATCTACCCATCCCTTGTTCAGCCATAGTTTGGCATCGGCATAGAGGGTATTGTATTGATCAAACCCTTCTACAATGGAAGGATAACCCGGGCGCCAGGTGCCGAAAGGACTGATCCCGAATTTCACGTACTTCTTGGTTGATTTGATTTCCTTGTACAAACGTTCGATCAGCGTATTCACAGCAGCCCGGCGCCAGTCGCCGCGCGAGAGGGTACCCCCTTTCTGCTGGTAGGCCGCCCAGCTCTCGTTGTCGGGAAAATCTTCACCGCCGTTGTATTCGGGATAAGGATAAAAATAATCATCGAGGTGTACACCATCAATATCGTACCGCTTTACAATATCGCGAACCACTGCGGCAGTTTTATCCTGTGTTTCTTTTTTGGCGGGATCCATCCAGTAATAATTCTGTTTCAGTTTTACTACCAGTTCGGGATTGGTTTTAACGATTGATTGCTCACTGATATTTTTACTGGTAGGATGGTAGGCACGATACGGATTTAACCACACATGCATTTCCAGTCCCCGATCATGTGCGGCTTCCGTCCAGAACTGCAGCGGATCGTAATACGGATCCGGTGCCTTGCCCTGCTCGCCGGTAAGATAGTATGACCAGGGCTCCAGTTTACTGTCGTACAAAGCATCTGCCATGGGGCGTACCTGGAAGATGACAGCATTAAAGTGGTGCGCTTTTAAAAAATCGAGTTGCGCAATCGCTTCTTTCTGCTGTTCTGCCGTGCTGAGACCGGGTTTGCTGGGCCAGTTAATATTGGCCACCGTGGCCACCCAGGCAGCACGGAATTCTTTTTCTACCATTGGCGGACGAACAACAGTTTGTGCCTGTATGGTAAACGGAGAAAAGAGAACAGAAAGTAAACCGTGAAACAGAAAAATTATTTTTTTCATAACCAGTAATTGAGGGAGACTAAAGTACTTAAACCCTGTCATCTAACGAAAAAATACCCCTTGCATTAGGGGTATTTCATTAAAAACGAATTAAATAACAACACATGTATATCCATTAAGTCAAACGAGGCGTTATTATGCACCAAATTAATTGATACCAATTCTCAGATCTGTATGTTGACCCATAGTAATATAAGTTCCCGTAGTTTGATTTTCATGTGTTTGTTTTTTTTGCTTTCCTGCAGCAAACAGGCTGTAAACAATCCAGATCCGCTGGCTAAGAATATTATCGCGTTAACCGGTAGTGAGGGTGCATATTCCAGGTGGAGGCTGCATAAAATCAGCATGAACCGGGTGGAACAACCACAGAATACAATTAACAAAGAATATTACAAAGCCTATCTGCTGAACGGAAATTTTGAAGATGGGGATGGATTAAGGGGTAAATGGAAGATGGTAACTGCAGATTCTTTGCGCGAAGTGGTAACCAATACCACGACAGGAGCCTACGCTATTCAGACATACCAGATAACCAATCTTACCCGCACAGAACTTAGTCTTCGGTATCTTGTAAATGCCAGGGAAGTGAGTATTTCGTTTACGGCAGAAAAATAAGTAGCTATTATCTCTGGGGACAGTTATTTTTTAAACAATCCAAGCAGCAAAGCCCCCATCAAAGATCCATATAAAGTACTGTTTACCGGTTTGGAAGTGATCATACAGGTGCCGGAGCTGCAACCGATCTGTTGCCAGTACAGATAACCGGCTATCGCGCCGAGTAAAGAACCGATCAGGTATAGTTTATTGGTAAGGATCCATTTTTTCATAGCGAACAGTAATCATTGGTAAAGAAAGGGAATGTTTCAGAAAAGGGTGGATTCGGTTTTATCTGGTAACCAGTTTCTGAAAAGTACAGGATAGATAAGTTTTTGCCTTATCCAGAAAGGTATTATGCCCTTTTTCAGGGTATCCCAATGCGGCCAGCCTATCGGCAATGGCTTCCCTGCTAACGGCAATGGCGCTTACGGATACCTGTTGTGTTGTAACATCTGCCTCTACAGAAACCACACCTTCCATCCGTAAGAGGTTTTCGCGGATATTCGTAACGCAGCCCATGCATTTGATGTTTTCTGCCCGAAGTTGATAAGTGGTCATTTTGCTTTTTTTCAAAGGTACCATACCATGGCGAGCCATTCTGTAACATAGGTTACAAAGAAGGGTGGGGGTAAGCAGTTTTGCCGGAATACTGGTATAAAGCAAAATAGTGGAGGTACTAAAAAACCATCCTCATTTTCTATAAATCGGCCTCTTTGGGTTAACTTGCCGGTAGTTATGTGGCCGTATTTATTAGTTTTTATTGCTTCTATTCTGGTAGACCTCTTGCCTTTTATCGGGCCACCGGCCTGGACGGTTATGGTACTTCTACAAGTTCACTATGGACTCAATATCTGGTGGGTATTGGTGGCGGGAGTGATCGGCTCTACATTGGGCAGGTATACGCTCAGCAAGTATATGCCATGGTTATCCGACCGGTATATCAAGGCCGATAAAAATGCGGATCTGAAATTCATAGGTGATAAGCTTTCCCGGAAAAGCTGGCAGATCCAGTTGTTTGTGCTGGTGTATACTTTAACACCGATGTCGTCTACCCCCATTTTTACAGCAGCAGGTATGGCCAGGATCCCTTCTATCAGGATCATTCCGGCTTTTTTTGTTGGCAAATTTGTAAGTGATATGGTGATGGTAATGGCCGGTGATTATGTGGTACAGAATTCCAGGTCTATTTTTGAAGGATTGCTTACCTGGCAGAGTATTCTTACCATTCTGCCCGGGCTCTTAATCATTGCTGGGCCCTTGTTTATCGATTGGCGCGTATTACTGGAGGAAAAGAAATTCAGACTGAATTTCCATATCTGGAAATGAAGCATCATCCCCATGTAAAAAATACATATCCTGCCTGTTTTTCGCTGTTTTTGTGCCTGTAACAGGCTGCATCCACCTTGTTTTTTAGGCCTGTAACTCTTTTTTCGCCTGATTATTATGCAGAACGGATTTATTTTCTATGTTTTTTTCACGGTTTTTGCTCCGTGAAAAAGGCCGGAAGCGTGTAGGGTATTCCATAGTAATTTGTAGTTTTTATAGGTGATTTTTGAGCCTCAAAAAGCCATTTATTGACGCATAAAAAGATGATTTTACTACATTTTTGTGGTTGGGGCAACCAGTGTAAATTTTCCTGATTTTTTTCTGAAAAGCAGCCATAGAGAGGATTTGATGTATTGCTAATTTCTGTTAGTTTTTGTTCAGAGTAGTTTGAATTCAGACAACTGTTGAATTAATTCTACGGCAGTAAGTAAGGGGAGGGTTGGCTGCATAGCGATCTGAAAAAAACGGTTCTGCAAATTTCACCGTAAGATGGAACGGTGAAATTTTTCAATACTATTTCCTGGGTATACTTGTATCGTTAAAATCCAATATCGCAAACACGCCGTAGCTAGTTGTACGGATTGTTTGTTGATATACGATCCGTATTCACAAACATATCCAAAGACTATGCTAAAAAACTACCCCCTGAGTTTTAGTAAGGCCGTTATGACCCTGCTAGTCACCCTTACACTCGCCGCCAGTTGTACCAAAGGGTATGATCCCGGAAATGTTTTTGTAGAAAAGAGTGCCCTGTTAACCGGCCAGCCTGGCGCGGTTAACTGGATACTCACCAACATCCGCGTAAACAATACGCTTGATTCCTCTGCCCGTGGCGCGCAAAAAGTGTATCGACCCGATGGCACTTTTGTGGATGACCTCGGATTTACCGGTTACTGGACCCTGCACTCCAGGGATTCTTTGATCGAAAGCACACGCTCCAGTGTGAATCCGAATGCACCTTATTTCACCAATCATTTTCACATCGACCGTTTGGATAAAGGAGGCTTACGCCTCACTTATACTGAAGGAGATAAAATAATCCGGTTCGAGTATGTCGCAAACAAGTAAACGTACGTTGGTTGTACTGTTTGCCTGTTTACTGCTGAATTCTCCCCTTGTTGCTCAGATAATGTCCAGTTTTCATTTTGGCTTTATCGGTTCAACCGGAGACACGTCTGTCAAACTCAGCGAACCGGTCATCATCCAGTACAGCAAATGTTTTGAGATTACCAATGGGGTGCCCAAGTTTCTTTCACCCAAATTCGGTCCTTTTGCGATCGCTTGTAACGAAGCGCCCCCAAAAATCGAGTTGCAGGTGTATGCCTATCCCAACCCTGTGATTAACCAGTTAACCATCCGTTCGCTCGTGAATTTCCCGGATAGGGGGCAGGTAAAGTACAGTGTTATCATCACTGATCTGATGGGTAATCCGGTTAAACAGGCCAGGACGAATATTGCCAGTCTGAACCAGGGATTTACGATACCGGTTGTGGAACTGCCCCTGGGTTATTTTATCGTAACAGTATATGCAGATAAGGAAAAGGTACAGTCATTCAAGATTTTAAAAGCAGTATAAGATGAATAAAAGTTTACGCTGTGTTATTGTATGTTTATTGGGTAGTTTTTGGGTGGGAAATGCTTCTTTTGGTCAGTTGATGCAGACACCCAAAGGAATTTTATTCCAGGCATCCATTACAGATGCCAAAGGTAATTCTGCTTCTAAGCGAACCGTGTATATCCAGGATGCCATTATTCAGAAAACGCCCACCGGTCAGGTGGTGTATAGTGAAACTTTTCAGGTAACCGCTTCTGAGCAGGGATTGGTGACCATTGTGATAGGGCAGGGAACGCGCATTGCGGGTGCTGCTTCCGTCACAGACATCGATTGGTCGGCAGGTCCTTATTATTTCAGTGTAAAAGCCGCAGTGGCACCGGCATCTCCGGCCATTGGCTGGGTACCTTCCCAGAACTATGTAGAACTGGGCACTTCTCCTTTCTGGGCAGTGCCTTATGCCTTGTATGCCGCAAAAGCGGAGGGCATGGATAAGAAGCTGAATATTGCTGATACGGCGGCTATGCTGAAACCATATGCTGATAACAAGAATATTGTTTTCGGTTCCGGCATAAACGGACTGGTACCCGCACCGGGTAAGGCCCAGGGACGGTATTTGAGTGATAACGGAAGCTGGCTGCCTTTTATTGATACGGTTTTGCTGAACAGGAAGATTGCTGCAAAACTTAGTGCAGTGGATACAGTTGTTATGTTACAGAACCGGTTAAAGAGTTCTGATACTGCATCCATGCTAAGCGGTTATGCAAAATCAGGTCAGTCAGTAAAATATGCGGATACATTATCGATGTTATCTAATCGGTTGAGGATTTCTGATACAACTTCCATGCTGGGTGGATATGCAAGAACGGGCAGATCGGTTCAGTATGCGGATACTTCATCTATGCTGAGCGGTTATGCAAAATCAGGCCAATCTGTACAGTACTCGGACACTTTATCGATGTTGTCTAACCGTTTGAAGAGTTCTGATACTACTTCTATGCTGGGTGGTTATGCAAGAACGGGCAGATCGGTTCAGTATGCGGATACTTCATCTATGCTGAATGGTTATGCAAAATCCGGGCAGTCAGTTAAATATGCAGATACAGCATCCATGTTGGCTAACCGTTTGAAAAGTTCTGATACCACTTCGATGCTGAGC
>SCVK01000512.1 GCA_004297075.1 Chitinophagaceae bacterium | reverse complement strand
GCCGGCGCGCGGATCTCCAAGGAAGGCCGGCAGATCCAACAGCCCTGACTCGTCTTGAGGAGCGACAGTCACCCGATCGCCGTACGCCGACAGTTCGTCCAGAAATGCCATGGATGCGCGGCGCCGGCCGCCGTAAAGCAGGTGCCAGTTGGTCCCGAGCATGTCGGCCTGCCTGATCATCGGAAGCAACGGAGTAATGCCGATTCCTCCGGCCACGAACAGATACGTCGGCGATGGCACTAGAGCGAAATTGTTGCGCGGCCCGCCGATCTCGATTTGATCGCCGACGGCGAGGACGTCGTGCACGTATGCCGAACCCCCGCGGCTGGCAGGCTCTTTGAGCACGCCCACCTGATAGCGATCAGGGGTCCAGCGATCACCGCATAGCGAGTACTGACGGGTCAGCCCGTTGGGAAGGATGAGGTCGATGTGGGCGCCGGGCGCCCAATCAGGCAGCCGGCCGCCATGGGCAGCCGACAACTCCAGGGACACCACCCCTTCGGCCACGACTCGCTTTTCGGTGACGACGACGGCTGTCACACTGGCATTTCGTCGCTGGGCTACTGGCGTTCGTTCGTCAATCGGTAGCATCTCCGCTCCTTCACACTTGCGAATGAGTGTGATCCGCAACCCCTGCCACCACCGACTGGTGTATCAATGAATGAGAAGATTCAGTCGCTGAAGCTGGGGTGAACCTCAACATGCCACGGACCCACACGGGGGAATCCACGCTCGCCCGGGCGATCCGCGTGCTGTCAGCGTTTGAGCCCGACCAGCCGGCACTGTCCGTCTCGACCATCGCTCGGCGCAGTCAGCTCCATGTCGCGACGGCGTCGAGGATCGTGGCCGAGCTGGTCGCGCACGGACTGTTGGAGCGAGGCGAAAACCGCGAAGTGAGAGTTGGCGTCCGGTTGTGGGAACTGGCTTCACGCGCTTCGCCAACCCTGTCGCTGCATCAAGCGGCGATGCCGTATCTGTCCGACATCCACGCCGTCGTAGACCACCACGTGCAGTTGGGGGTTCCTGATGGCGACGACGTTCTCTTCGTTGAACGATTGTCGGCGAAAAACGCCGTCATCAATTACTCACGGATAGCCGGCCGACTGCCGTTACACGCCTCGTCTTCGGGCCATGTGCTGCTCGCATTTGGCCCCCAAGAACAGCGGGAGCGCATTCTGCGACAACCGATGAAGGCTTACACCGGACACACCGTCACCGACCCCGCAAAGCTGCGTGACGCACTCGACCTCGTCCACCGCCGCGGATACGCTCTACTTCCCGGCCACATCCATGATGACGCGGCAGGGCTTGCCGTCCCCGTCTTCGACAGCCTGGGCAAAGCCATTGCGGCGTTGTCGATCGTTGGTCCCAATGACGATCGACTCACCGCACACGTCCCCCTCCTGTTGGCCGCCGCGCGCGGAATTCGGCGCGCACTCAATCCGAGTGCCAACACATAGCAGCTCCGCCCTCGGAAGCGAG
>SCVK01000023.1 GCA_004297075.1 Chitinophagaceae bacterium | reverse complement strand
ACATCCGGGTTCTTTTTATGCGGCATGATACTGGAGCCGGTGGTTAAAGAAGCCGGGAAACTGATAAAATCAAAATTCTGGTTCAGGTATAAACAGGCATCCATGCTCAGCCTCGACAAAGTATCGGCCAGGTTAGCCAATGCCATGGCGGTAATACGTTCCGCTTTACCCCTGCCCATCTGTGCATATACCACATTGTAATTCAGGTCAGCAAAACCCAGCAATTCAGTGGTCAGGGTTCGGTTGATGGGGAAAGAGGAACCATAACCAGCTGCAGAACCCAGCGGATTTTTGTTCACCACCTGGTAGGCGCTCTGTAAAGTGATCAGATCATCTACCAGGCTTTCTGCATAGGCTCCAAACCACAAGCCAAAAGAAGAAGGCATGGCCAGTTGCAAATGCGTGTAGCCCGGGAATAAATGGTCTTTATATTTTTCGCTTTGTGCCTGTAATAACTGGAAAAAGGGTTGCACTTCTTTTACGAGCGCTTCTATTTCGCTGCGCAGAAACAGTTTTACATCCACCAGTACCTGATCGTTACGGCTGCGGGCCGAATGAATCTTTTTACCGGTATCGCCCAGTTGCTGGGTAAGCAGGAGTTCTACCTGCGAGTGAACATCTTCAATGCCATCAGCAATGGTGAATTGTGAATGGTGAATCTGCCGGTAGATTTTTTTTAATGCAGCAATGATAGTTGAGGCTTCTTCCTTCGTAAGCAAGCCCACACTGGCCAGCATATGGGCATGTGCGATGGACCCTTGTACATCAAAGGGAGCCAGGAGCAGGTCAAACTCTTTGTCTTTGCCTACGGTAAATTTCTCTACCAGTTGGGATGTGTCGGTATTGTCTTTGCTCCACAGTTTCATAAAACCTGTTTTAAAAGTTGAATGTACATATCTATTCCCTGCTGTATCTCATCTACAAAAATATACTCGTCCGCCGTATGACTTCTCGCACTATCGCCCGGACCCATTTTCAAAGTCTGGAAGGGCATCAGTGCCTTATCGCTGGTAGTGGGCGATCCGTAATAGGATCTGCCCAGTTGTATCCCCGATTGCACCAGCGGATGATCTAGGCTGATGGAAGTGGAGCGCATGCGCAGGCTTCGCGGAACCACATCGCTTTTCACATTCGCCTGGATGATCGTCAGCACTTCTTCAAAAGTATACAATTCGTTTACTCTTACATCTACCACAAACCGGCAGGAGGAGGGTACCACATTATGCGCTTTGTTCTCTGTTTCGATCACGGTAACCGACATCTTCACTTTGCCGAGTAGCGGTGATACTTTTTCAAAAGCAAAATTCCGGAACCACTCAATATCAGCCAGTGCTTTGTACAAAGCATTTTCTCCCTCTTCGCGCGCAGCATGACCCGCTTTGCCGGTGGCGGTTACATCCAGTACCAGTAATCCACGTTCTGCAATGGCCATCTGCATCAAAGTAGGTTCACCAACAATGCCGCATTCGATTTTTGGCAGCTGAGATAATAATACTTCAATACCGTTTTTGCCTGAGATCTCTTCTTCGGCAGTGGCCGCAAATACCAGGTTATATTTCAGATCAGTTGCTTCGTAAAAATGCAGGAATACCATCAGCAAAGAAACCAGGCATCCGCCGGCATCATTACTACCAAGGCCGTATAATTTACCATCTGTGATGGTGGGGGCAAAAGGATCCAGTGTATAGGCTTTGTTCGGTTTAACCGTATCGTGGTGAGAGTTTAATAAGAGACACGGTTTTGCTTCATCAAAATGTTTATTCACTGCCCATACATTATTGAGGTAACGCCGGGTTTTAACGCCTTTTTGCTGTAAAAAGGTTTCCAGAATAACAGCTGTTTCCGCTTCTTCCTTACTGAAAGAAGGTGTTGCGATCAATTGTTGCAACAGTGTTACTGCCTGGCTTGCTGGTATATATTGTTGGTCATTCATGGCGAATGGTTGTACCCGCGCTGCCGGCAATCAGCCCGTGTAGTTCTTCTGCCTTTCCGATGATCACTTTGCGCACACCTTTGGCCAATGCGGCAAAAGCATTATCGAGCTTGGGTATCATCCCGGCAAATATGAATTGTTGTTGTTTCAGTTCGTTATAATAAGCAGGATCCATTTGCAGGATCATTGAATTTTCATCATTTACATCCAGTAATACACCGCTCTTTTCAAAAGAATAGATCAGTGTTACCTCGTACAGTTTAGCCAAAGAGGTAGCCAGCTCCTGAGCAATGGTATCTGCATTGGTATTCAGCAGATCTCCCTGGGCATTGTGGGTGATGGGCGCTGCCACCAGCGTGATATTCTGGCTAAGCAATATTTGAATCAGCTCTGTATTCACCACATCCACATCACCTACAAAACCATAATCGATGCTGGTATGTGTTCTTTTGTGCGCCTGCAACAAGTTGGCATCGGCACCCGTTAACCCCATGGCATTGCAACCATTTGCCTGCAATTGGGCAACAATATTTTTATTGATATAACCGGCGTATACCATGGTTACGATCTTCAATGTTTCTGCGTCGGTGATACGTCTGCCATCTATCATCTGTTGCTGCACACCCATCTGATCAGCCAGTTTGGTAGCCAGTTTACCACCGCCATGCACCAAAATTTTTTTTCCTTTCACTGCAGCAAAAGACTGCAGGAAGGAAGCAAGTTTTACTTCATCATCAATGATATTACCGCCGATCTTTATGATATAGACTGTTTCCACTATTCTTTATTTAGCTGCTTGTAAGATCTCTGCCAATACGGCCTGCGCTGCCCACACACGGTTGCCCGCCTGTTTGGTTACCAGACTGTGATCACTATCCAACACTTCATCGCTCAGCTCCACATTTCTTCTTACCGGCAAACAATGCATTACTTTGGCATTATTGGTGGCTTTCAGTTTTTCTTCTGTCAGCATCCAGGCCGGATCATTTTCATACACTTTGCCATAATCTGTATAAGTGCTCCAGTTTTTTACATACACAAAATCTGCATCCTGTAAAGCCGCATCCTGGTCGTGGGTAATGGTGGCACTTTTGGTAAACTGTTCGGCCAATTCGTAATCCTGCGGGTGGGTGATCACAAAATCCGCTTCGCCCCAGGCGTTTACCCATTGCGCAAAACTATTGGCCACACATTGCGGAAGGGGTTTGATATGTGGTGCCCAGGTAAGGACCACTTTGGGTTTTCGGGTACCGCCTGCCGGGTATTGTTTGAGTGATTCTGTAATGGTAATAATATCTGTTAACGACTGCAACGGATGCAGTGTAGCACTTTCGAGGCTCACCACCGGCACACCTGCATATTTGATAAACTGGTTGATATACATTTCGCTGTAATCATCTTCGCGGTTCTTTAAAGAAGGGAAGGTTCTGATACAGAGTATATCAAAATACTGTCCCAGAATAGGGGCGGCATCTTTTACATGTTCTACCGTATTACCGCTCATGATGGCACCTTCTTCAAATTCAAGTGCCCACCCTTCTTTGTCTACATTAAAAACCACGGCTTCCATTCCGAGGTTCTTAGCCGCGATCTGGGTACTTAAGCGTGTCCGCAAACTGGGGTTCAGAAACAGCAGACCGATCCGTTTGTCTGCGCCGAGTTCTTTATCCAGCAGTGGATGAGCCTTATATGCCAGGGCTTTTTTAACCAGGGCATTGATATCGGTAACATCGTTAACAGAAATAAATTGTTTCATATTATATGCTTAATGCGGAACGCTAAACGCAGAACGCTTAACGCAGAACATATTTATAAATTATTCTCTTATTGATTTTATCAGGTTAATCGGTTTTGCTGTTATTTCATTAATCTACACTCAAACACTATCCGTTTAGCCTTAGGCCTTCTCCCGCAATTCCGCAATGGCTTCACCCAACGAAAACAAAAACTCATCGATCTGTTTCCTGGATATAGCCAGCGAAGGCAAGAGTCTGATCACATTGGGCTTGGCTTCTCCGGTAAAGACTTTGAAATCGAACAGCAGTTTCTTTTTCAGCTCCTTCAGCTCGTCCGACAGATCAAAGCCGATCATCAGCCCACGGCCACGCACATTTTTCAATCCCTCCACTGCTTTCAGTTTTTCTATCAGGTATTCGCCATTCACTTTCGCGTTTTCGATCAGCTTCTCTTCTTCCATTACTTCCAATACCGCCAGTGCGGCTGCGCAGGCCAGCTGGTTACCGCCAAATGTGGTACCCAACATACCATGTTTAGGCTGGATCTTAGGTGCAATGAGAATACCGGCAACAGGGAAGCCATTACCCATTCCTTTGGCCATGGTATAAATATCGGCATTCACACCTGCAAAATCATGAGCGAAGAATTTTCCGCTTCTGCCATACCCACATTGCACACTATCGGCAATATATACGGCACCATGTTCATCGCAGAGTGTTCTGATCAGCTCCAGAAAAGAGTCGTTGGCAATATTGATACCGCCCACTCCCTGGATCCCCTCAATGATCACAGAAGAAATTTCTTTGCCCATTTTAGCAAAGCAGGCTTTCAACGCCGCTTCATCATTAAAAGGGAGAAAGATCACATGATCCGTTTCGTTCACCGGGGCCACTATGGCCGGATTATCTGTTGCCGCTACCGCCAGTGAGGTTCTGCCGTGAAATGATTTTTTAAAAGCGATGATCTTTTTGCGCCCGTTATAAAACGACGCCAGTTTAAGCGCATTTTCATTGGCTTCCGCCCCACTATTGCAGAGGAACAGCTGGTAATCTTCCTTACCGCTCAAACGACCCAGTTTAGCTGCCAGTTCTTTCTGAATAGGAATCACCACTGAATTGGAGTAAAAGGCAATTTTCTCCAACTGATCTTCAATTCGTTTTACCCAGTGCGGGTGTGTATGGCCAATGCTGATCACCGCATGACCACCATACATGTCTAAATATTGTACCCCATCCTGGTCCCATACATAAGAACCTTTGGCACTGGTGATGGTGATATTGTTAAGGGGGTAAACGTCGAAAAGAGTCATAAGTTATAAGTTGTAAGTAGTAAGTCAGGAACACACTTTATTGATCAGTGCGATTAACCTGGCTTTTACTTCATTAATCAATAAGTTTAACGCTATATACTTTTCATCTGACAGATACTTCAAATCTTTCGACAAAAGCAAATAGTATTCAGATTCATTAGATGAACCCAACGCAATATTCAAATAGTGCGCGAGTTCAGGATTTGTTTTCTTGCCACATCCCTCCGCAATATTTGCAGGAACAGATGTAGCAGATCTTCGCAATTGACTTGTTAGGCAATACAGTTCTTCTTTGGGAAAAGACTTCTTTTCCTGATACATCAGTAACGTAAACAGATGCGCCTTCACCCAAACTTTTAGATCTTTATAATTCTGCATACCAGACTATTCACTTAATACTCAAAACTTATTACTTACCACTTAAAACCCGGCCGCTTTCAATTTCAATCCGGCCGTCTCCTCCAATCCAAACAACAGATTCATATTCTGTACCGCCTGGCCACTGGCTCCTTTCAATAAAT
>SCVK01000194.1 GCA_004297075.1 Chitinophagaceae bacterium | reverse complement strand
AGGATCACGCGCCCGCCAAACTGTTTGTGTATGTTCTTTATTTCGATCATGCTACTGCAAGATAACTTTCTTTTTGGCCCGGAAGAGAAAGTTAGGGTAAGCGGTTTATAAAACGATTACCTGGTTGCGCAGAAGGTCTTCAAATACATCCCTTTTACCAATCAGGTGGGCTTGTCCCTTGATTACCAAAACCTGTGCCGGTTTATAGCGAGAGTTATAATTGCTGCCCATTTCAAACCCATAGGCACCCGCATTATAAAATACCAGACGGTCTCCTTCCCGGATCTCGGAAAGGGGGCGGTCGGTGGCAAATGTGTCTGTTTCGCAGATATTACCCACGATGGTATAAGGATGTTTGGGTGCATCCAGGTTGCTGATATTTTCGATGCGATGGTAAGCCTCGTAAAACATGGGGCGGATCAGGTGGTTAAAACCGCTGTTTACGCCGGCAAAAACAGTGTTGCCACTCTGCTTCAACACATTTACTTCGGTAATAAAATAACCACATTCGCTTACGATGAATTTACCCGGCTCAAACCAGGCTTCAAATTGCCTGTGATAGGTGGCAGACAGTTTCTGCATCACTTCTGTTACTTTCTGTCCCAGCAGGGGCACATCTGTACCCGCTTCGCCTTCTTTGTAGGGCACTTTGAACCCACCACCCAGGTCCAGGAAACGGACTTCCGGAAAATGGGGTACGAGGTCATAAAAAATGTCGGCCACTTTCATGAACACTTCCACATCCCTGATCTCACTGCCCGTATGTACATGCAAACCCGCAATATGCAGGTTGGTGGCTTTTACCAGTGCAAGAATCTGGTCAAGCTGCTCAATGGGAATTCCGAATTTACTTTTCTCATGACCCGTAGAAATTTTAAGATTCCCGCCAGCCATGATATTGGGGCGAAGACGTATGCCTACCGGGTAATTGTGCCCGTATTTGTTTCCGAATTTTTCGAGGTTGCTCAGGCTGTCAATATTCACGTTTACCCCCAGCGATACAGCTTCTTCTATCTCGCTGAAAGCGATACCGTTACTGGTGTACAACACATTCTCTTTCTCAAAACCGGCATGCAGTGCCAGTTTTACTTCGTTGATCGAACTGCAGTCTACATGACAGCCCAGCGATCTGATATGTTTTAGAATATTGATATTGGTCAATGCCTTACTGGCATAAAAGAAACGGGTAGGGGTTTGACTGAATGCCTGTTGCAGTTTGGCAAACTGTTCACTGATTTTTTCGGCATGATACACATATACGGGGGTGCCGTATTCGTTGGCTATGTGGAGGAGGAGTTGGTGTGAAAGCGGTGATACCATGAAGGCAATTTGAAAATGTGAGAATTTGAAAATTTGTCCCGGTTAAGCCGGATGGAAATGAAGCGCAGGAAACAGACATTAGACCCTTTTCAAATCAGCAGATCCCAAGTTACTCCGGTTTTTGATCGGGCGATTCATCTTCGGGGGTGGTGTCGTTATCTTCCTCTTCTTCTATTTCTTCAATGATGAGTTCTCCGTCTTCATTCACAGCAACGGCAGAGATATCGCCTTCTTCGCCGGGCAGGATCTCGTGTTCTTCTGCTACGGTATCGGCTACGTTCTGGTCGGTAAAGTCTTCAGGGTTGATCATGGTGCCTTCTACGATCTGGTCGGCCAGTACTTCTTTGATCTTGGGCAGGTCGGCAGCAGAGTTGATACCGAAATAATCCATGAAATTTTTAGAAGTGGCATACACCAACGGTTTACCCGGCATATTCTCGTTACGTCCGCTGATCAGTACGAGTTCTTTCTCCAGTAATTTCTGGATACTGTAGTCGCTGTTAACGCCACGGATGGCTTCGATCTCGCCCTTGGTAATGGGCTGTTTATAGGCAATGATGGCGAGGGTTTCCAGCGCCGCATTGGATAATCTTTTCAGGAATTTATCGCCGTTCAGCTGCGCAATGGTAGCATGGAAGGAGGGTTTGGTTAAAAACTGCCAGCCACCGCCACTCTGTTTTACTTCGAAAGGATAGAATTCGGAATCGTATTTCTCACGGATACCTTCCAGCGCACTTTCTACCTGGTCAAGGGTTACTCTTTCTTCCAGAAAACCAAAGGTATTATTGATGAGTTCCACAATATCCAGAGACGACAGTGGTTTTTCACTGGCGAAAATGAGTACCTCAATGTGTGGTATGATCTGGCTGATTTCCATGGTTAGAACAAAATTTGAAAATATGCTGATTTGAAAATTTGAAAATGGGAAGCAATGATAAGTAAAATGCACCTCTTACGGGCACATTTTCAAATTGGCACATTTTCAGATTTTCAAATTGGCTACCCCTGCAATGCTGCGGCACCACTTACGATCTCGGTAAGTTCGGTAGTGATGGCTGCCTGTCTTGCACGGTTGTAGCTGATCTTGAGTGATTTGAGTAATTCGTTGGCGTTTTCGCTGGCCTTATCCATGGCGGTCATACGGGCACCATGTTCGCTGGCGTTTCCGTCCAGAACGGCTTTGTATAACTGGGTATTCAGGATCTTGGGCATCAGCTCGGCAATCAGTTCTTCCTTCGCCGGTTCAAAGATGAAATCGGATTTTTTGGCACCTGCTTTTTTAGGTGTTTTAGGAATGGGCAGGAAGGGTTCCGCCACAAAACGCTGGGTAGCGGCATTTTTGAATTCGCTGTATACGATCTCCACAGCATCAAATTCCTTGTTTTCGAAAGCCTTCATGGCAGCTTTGGCAGCGGCCTGTACATTTTCGAAGTTCAGGTTCAGGTAAATATCCTTGTAGGTAGCGTCGGTTTTGAAACCGGCTTTGGTCATGGCTTCAAATCCTTTTTTGCCGATATTCCATACCGTTACATTTCCTTTCTGCTGCTGTGCCGCATATTTCTCGGCAATGGTGCTCTTGGCCAGTTTAATGATATTGGCATTATATCCACCACACAAACCTCTGTCGCTGGTGATCACGATGAACAATACTTTCTCTACCGCTCTTTCCTCGGCCAGTTTCAGGCTCATGCTGCCATCCAGATTGCTCACAATATTGCTAAGCATTTCCTGCAGTTTCTGTGCATAGGGTCTCATCTGTGTGATGGATTCCTGTGCCCGGCGCAATTTAGCCGCACTCACCATCTTCATCGCCTTGGTGATCTGCTGGGTGCTCTGTACACTTTTGATGCGGTTACGTACCTCTTTTAACTGTCCTGCCATTTTCGTATAGGTTTCAATTCAAATTCAAAATTCAAAAGTAAAAAGTCAAAAAACGTCTCAACTATCCCACTTCCTATTATTAGCTCTCAGCTCCTAACTCTTATTTTGGGTGCAAAAGTAGCAGAATCACCCTGAAATTCCAGTAGTTCGGGCAAAAATCCCTTTGAAGTGGATAAAAGCCGGTAGGAAGGGAATACCGAATCCCGCCGCGGCGGGAAATAGCCGTCTTTTAGGCTTATCCCCTTCGACATTCGATATTCCCTGTTCGATATTCGATATTCAAAACCGATACGCCAACCCCACCCCACTACCCGTACTTCCCAGCTCCCATCCGGCCCGGTTCTGCTCCAGGGCCCTGCTGTTACGGCGGTGCTGGAAGTACTGGATCAGGTCAAAAGCCAGTAAAAAACCTCCCTGCAGCAGCAGGCTGTTGCCAAAACCGGTGGATTGGTCGCTGTTCTGACGCAGGCCTTTTTCTTTGAGGTACATACCTGTCATGATATATGCTGCGTCCAGTCCGGTGTTCAATAACAGCAGTTTTTCCAGCTTTTGCTGCTCTTTGAGGTTCTTTTCAAAGCTATGGGGTCCGGCCAGTTGTTTTTTGATGGTTAGCAGTCCGATACCCGCAATGGCCAGGTTTACCGTATTCCAATACGCATTCATGCGGTGAAAATACTGGCCGCTGCCCTCGGCATTACCCGCTGAAATACTGCCCTGTATGATATTGGCCCCGGCCCAGGCACCCAATACCCATAGATTGTTTTTGACCAGTGTAACCCGCTCTGTGGCAAGGGAATCCTGGAAGGCAGGTTGGGCCGATGCGGTTAAAAATGGCAGGAGAAAAAAAACAGGCAACAACTTTTTCATGGGGGTGATTTTCGTTAACTAATTGATAAAGATGCTGGGTTCCGGAAATGACGATCTCCCTGAATGCAAATTCTTTACCTTTGGCGGCTCTCAATCGGGGTGCCAAATTGGCTCAAAATTGTTTTTCGCACCCTTTTTGACTGTTAAAATTTTTCATAATACACCAGACCAAGCTATATGTTGAAATTTATTTCCCAATTATTCGGTGGCAGCAAAAGCGAGAAGGATGTGAAACAGATCATGCCCATCGTAGTAAAGACCAACCAGTTTTTCCAGGAATACCAGTCGTTAACCAACGATGAGCTCAGGAATAAGACCCAGGAATTCCGCCAGCGGATACAGGAACACCTGACGGGGATCGATGCCCAGATCGAAGAGCGTAAGCAGGCGGCAGAAGCTTTGTCTGATGTAGACATCCATGGCCGCGATGCTATTTACCAGGAAGTAGACAAACTGAAAAAAGACCGGGACAAAAAAATTGAAGAGGCCCTGGCTGCCATCCAGCCCGAGGCTTTTGCCGTGGTAAAAGAGACCGCCCGCCGTTTTAAAGAGAATACAGAGATCGTGGCAACGGCTACCCAGCTGGACCGCGACCTGAGTGTGAGGAAAGATTATATCAAGGTCAGTGGTGATCAATCCATCTTTAAAAATACCTGGACCGCCGCCGGCGGTACCGTTACCTGGAACATGGTGCATTATGATGTGCAGCTGATTGGTGGTAGCGTACTGCATTCGGGCAAAATTGCCGAGATGGCTACCGGTGAGGGTAAAACACTGGTGTCTACCTTGCCTGCCTATTTAAATGCACTGGCGGGAGAAGGGGTACATATTGTAACGGTGAACGATTATCTGGCCCGACGTGATAGTGAGTGGAACGGAACCATTTTTGAATGGCTGGGATTGAAAGTGGATTGTATCGATAAACACGAACCCAATAGCGAAGCCAGGCGTAACGCGTATCTCGCGGATATCACCTATGGT
>SCVK01000193.1 GCA_004297075.1 Chitinophagaceae bacterium | reverse complement strand
GTAGACATGGTGTTGCAGTAGGTGGATAGTCATTTCTTTTGTAATGTTCCGGGGCTGAGTTGGCACAAAAGGTTCAGGCTTTCAGCGCTAAGCTTTATTTTCGCCATAAACCAGCCAAAATATGGAGGCAGTGATAGACGCCATCGGGGAATTGTTTGTATCAGCCGGGCACCCCCGGCCCGACCGGATCGAGAAATTACCGCAAAGCGGTAGCGACCGGGTTTATTTCCGGATCTATTCCGGCAAGGATACTTTCATTGCCACGTATAACCTCAACCGCCGCGAAACGCAAACCTTTATTTATTTCAGCCGCCATTTTGTACAGGCCTGTTTACCCGTACCAAAGATCCTGGCGGTGAATGCAGATGATACGATTTATATCCAGCAGGACCTGGGTACGGATTCACTTCTGAATAAACTGGAAGAACACGGCCATGGCGACTATGTATATGGCCTTTTTCAGCAGAGCCTGGCAGAACTGGCGCGTGTACAGATTCTCGGCGATCAGGGATTGAATTACGAGTGGTGCCTTACTGCCAAAGAGTTTGGTAAACAGGCCATCATGAGCGACCTGTTGTATTTCAAATATTATTTCCTCGACACCCTGCAACTGCCCTACGATAAACAGGCCATGCTGGATGATTTTGATGCGCTCAGTACTTACCTGACCCGCACAGAGAATAAATATTTCATGTTCCGCGATTTTCAGAGCCGGAACATTATCGTAAAAGATGACAAAGTAAACTTCATCGATTACCAGGGCGGTATGAAAGGTGCATTGCAATACGATGTGGCTTCGCTGCTCTGGCAGGCCAAAGCGGAACTGAGTGAGCAATGGAAAGATTCCCTGCTGGAATATTATATGGATGAGATAGATAAACTGCTGCATAAACCGGTTGATCGTATCACCTTCGTTAGTCAGTACAACGGGTATGTATTGATCCGCCTGTTGCAGGTGATGGGGGCGTATGGCTTCCGCGGATTGTTTGAGCGAAAAGCACATTTTCTTGCCAGTATTCCATTGGCCCTACGCAACCTGCAGTTTTTTATAGACCATAAACGCATCGGGATCGTAACGCCTGAGTTCGACAGGGTATTAAGACTGGTGGTGGCAGAAGATATGATCAAACGCTTTGAACCGGTGCAGGCAGATGAAAATACTCCCTTGCTGATAGAAGTGAATAGTTTCAGTTATAAAAAAGGCATCCCTGCCGATCCGAGCGAAAATGGAGGCGGTTTTGTGTTTGATATGCGCGGTATACTGAACCCGGGTCGCTTTGATGAATACAAAACACAGACCGGTAAAGACAAACCCGTACAAGATTTTCTGGAGCAGCGCACCAAAATGAACGAGTTTCTGAACAGTGTGTGGGACCTGATCGATATCACGGTGGAGCAATACCTGAAACGCGGGTTCAGCCACCTCATGATCAACTTTGGCTGTACCGGTGGTCAGCACAGAAGCGTATACGCCGCCGAACAAACCGCCCGCCATTTGCGTAATAAGTATAAAGTAAAAGTAAAACTGGAGCATACCAACAGTGCTAACTGGGTAAAAGAGTTACCTGCATCCTGATGAATCCGTAATCCGCCAATCCGCAATCCCATGAAAGCAATGATCTTCGCCGCAGGCCTCGGCTCCCGCTTAAAACCCTGGACCGATTTTCACCCCAAAGCACTGGCGCTGGTGAATGGAAAATCTTTGCTGCAGCGTAACATTGAATATTTGCAGCAGTTCGGGATTGAGGAAGTGATCGTGAATGTGCATCATTTTGCTGAACAGATCGTACAGGCAGTATCGGACCATAAAGGTTGGGGAAGTAAGGTTACTATTTCGGATGAAACCGATGAGGTATTGGAAACGGGTGGTGGACTCAAAAAAGCTGCTGCCTATTTTGCAGGTGAAAAGGATTTTGTGGTGATGAATGCAGACATTCTTACCCAACTGGATCTGGGAGCGATGATACAACAGCACCGTTCAACATCCGCACTGGCCACACTGGCCGTTACAGAAAGAGATACATCCCGTTATTTTCTGTTTGATGAGCATTCTGTATTATCGGGTTGGTGTAATGTAAAAACGGGAGAAGAAAAAATTGTTCGTACAGTTACTCCGCTGATACGGAAGGCGTTCAGCGGCATCCACGTTATCAACACCCCGTTACTGGGAATGATCAAACAAACGGGTAAATTTTCGATGGTGGATGTGTACCTCGATCTTGCCAAAGAACATCTCATTTCGGGTTACGATCATACAGGTGCTTTGCTGATAGATGTGGGCAGGCCCGAAAATATAACCAAAGCCGAAGCTGTTTTCCTTTAATCATCCAACATGGAAAAGATCCGTTTTGCGATCATTGGCTGTGGAGCGATAGCAGCCCGTCACGCTATTCATATAAAAAATTATGGGGAGTTGGTGGCAGTATGCGACCTGCAGGAAGAGAAAGCCCTTGCTTTTGCCCATCCATTCCAGGTTCCTTATTATCTGACAATGGAGGAACTGATCTCCAGCGAAAGCACAATTGATGTGGTGGTGATCTGCACTCCAAACGGATTACATGCATCCCAGTCTGTACAGGCCCTCCGGCAGGGACACCATGTGCTGGTTGAAAAACCCATGGCATTAACAGTAGGTGATTGCGAAACAATGCTGCAGGCAGCGGCTGCAGCAGGGAAACAATTATTTACCGTTATGCAGAACCGCTTTAATCCGCCGGTACAGGCAATAAAAAAACTGCTGGATGCAGGCAGTTTTGGCCAAATATATAGTGTGCAGGTAACCTGTTTCTGGAACAGGGATCAGCACTATTACCAGTCATCTTCCTGGCGGGGAAGCAAGGCAATGGACGGCGGTATTTTATTTACCCAGTTCAGCCATTTTATCGATCTGCTGTATTGGTTCTTTGGCGAAGTGGATACGGTGATGTCTGTTATGGATAATATGGCACATCAAAGCTGCAGTGAGCTGGAGGATGTGGGGGGTGTTGTATTGCGATTTAAGAGCGGCATCATCGGCACCATTCATTTTTCGGTAAATAGTTTTCAGACGAACCGGGAAGGTTCTATTGCTATCTCGGGAGAAAAGGGAATGGTAAAGATCGGTGGCGAATACCTGAATACGATCGATTATGCCGAATTTCAGGATGCAGTTTTGCCTGTATTACCAGCTGGTGCAGATGTTAATGACTACGGAACCTACCGGGGTTCTATGAGTAACCATGACCAGGTTTACCAGAACCTGGTGGCAACCCTGCAAAAGGGTACTCCTTTTTATGCTGATACCATGGATGGACTGAAAACAGTAGCGATCATAGAAAAGATTTACCAGGCGGCTAATTCACGGTAACCTATTTTTACAGGGCTGAGCATGAAATACCAATCCACCCAAAGCACGATCGTAGATGTACGGTTTGGCAAAAATGCCAGACTGGTAGAACCTTGTAACTTATTTAGCTGCCAGTTGGGAGACGATTGTTTTGTGGGCCCTTTTGTTGAGATACAGAAAGGGGTGCAGATCGGAGACCGTTGTAAAATTCAGTCACATTCATTTATCTGTGAGGGGGTAAGGATTGGTGCGGATTGCTTTATCGGGCATGGTGTAATGTTTACCAATGATACTTTCTCCACCGGTGGTCCTGCCGGTGATCCTGCCTTGTGGAAACCAACCAACATCGGCAACTATGTATCTATCGGCAGCAATGCCACTATTCTCCCCGTAAATATTTGCGATCAGGTGGTGATCGGAGCGGGATCAGTAGTCACTAAAAACATCACCGAACCTGGCACTTATGCCGGTAATCCCGCCCGCAGAATAAAATAAGTTGACCTATTGCCAATTGCGCATTCACCATTCACCGTCACACTTTGATATAGATCTTCTTCTTATCCAGCACATACACAATCGACCAATACATCAGGATCATACAAAGGGCATATATCAATGAGCCTACCCGAAGGTCGGTGGCAATGTCTTTACAGATATGCTGGTAAAACCAGGGGAAAGCGGATGTGTACACATTTTTCCCTTCGGGCGATACATGGTCTACCCAGCGGAACATACCCAATACCCTCGGTAAAAAACCGCTGAGCACAAAAATGAACAATGGATTTTTCCCGAACACATCAAAGAACCTGCCCCAGGCTCCTTTGTTTTCCTTGAATTCGATAAGATAGATCAGCGTACTGAGCACAAGTATGGCCAAACCGGTGGTATAGAGGGTATAACTGCTGGTCCAGATCTTTTTATTGATCGGGAACACCATATCCCAGCAATAGCCGGTAAACACGAGTACCAGTCCGGCAATCAGCAGGTTCGACAGCATTTCATAACTCTTGCCTTTCTGCTGGATATACTGTCCCACCAGGAATCCGAAAATCACCTGCACCACTGCCGCTACCGTACTCGGTAATCCTTCGGGATCAAAGGGAACACCTTCGCCTTTGTAAATATGGGTAACGCCCAAAAGGTTGATATCGATCTGCGTACCAAACCAACCTGTTAAACTGTATGGATCTCCGGGAGCACCTAATAAAAGACAGATCAGCCAATAGAGTAAAAGCAATACGCCGCTGATCACGAAAGCACCTCTGGTTTTGGCATAAAAAACGATGACGGAAGCAAAAAAATAACAAAGGGCAATCCTTTGCAGTACACCCAGGATCCGGATATTTTCCCATGTTTTGGCCACAATCGATTCTCCTTCCCATTTTACAAACGGGCTCCAGTTCAGGAAAAGGCCAATGGCAAAAATGAGAACGGTTCTTTTGATCACTTTTTTCCAGAAAATGGCGGGTCCTGCCTGCTCAAATCTCGGCATCACAAAAGCCATGGCATTTCCCACAGCAAACAGGAAAAAGGGGAATACCAGATCGGTAGGGGTGGCACCGTGCCAGGGGGCATGTTTCAGTGGTCCGAAAATATTGGCCCAGCTGCCAGGGTTATTAACCAGTATCATCAGGGCTACGGTAGCGCCCCGGAAAACATCGAGCGAATAATAACGTTGGTTCATGGCAGACAATTGTAAAATGAAGATAAGAAAGTTAGCTGCACATCACACAGGGTTTTCGCCCACTGCCCGGATCGGGATCCTTATGATTTCTTTCACGGGTTGCTAGCCGTAATTATTGTTACTTTGTAACTTACCTATATCGTTTTTTGCGTATGAGCAGAAATGTACTGATCACAGGCGGGGCCGGCTTTATCGGTTCGCATGTTGTGCGGTTATTTGTGAATAAATACCCCGGTTACCGCATCATTAACCTGGATGCCCTCACGTATGCCGGCAACCTCGAAAACCTGACCGATATTGAGCAGCAGCCTAATTATGTTTTCTCCAGGACCAATATTCTCGATACGGAAGCGCTGAAGAAAGTGTTTGAACAGTACCAGGTTACAGATGTGATTCACCTGGCGGCAGAATCGCATGTGGACCGCTCCATTGTATCGCCGCTGGATTTTGTGTACACCAATATCATCGGCACCGTGAACCTGCTGAATACGGCCAGGGATTATTGGAAAGCCGATTATTCAAAGCACCTTTTTTACCATATCTCCACCGATGAAGTGTACGGTAGCCTGGGTGATACCGGTTTCTTTACAGAAACGACCGCCTACGATCCCAATTCGCCCTATTCCGCCAGCAAAGCAGCGTCTGATCATTTTGTGCGTGCCTACCGCGAAACCTATCATATGCAGACCATCGTGTCTAACTGCTCCAATAATTACGGGCCCAATCATTTTCCTGAAAAACTGATCCCGCTGTTTATTAATAATATCATTCAGCAAAAACCATTGCCGGTGTATGGAGATGGGTTGTTTACACGCGACTGGCTCTATGTAAAAGATCATGCGCTGGCCATTGACCTTGTTTTTCACAAAGGGGTAGATGGGGAGACCTATAATATTGGTGGCTTTAACGAGTGGAAGAATATTGACCTGGTAAAACTGCTTTGTAAACTGATGGATGAAAAACTGGGCAGGGCAGCGGGTGAAAGTGAGAAACTGATCACCTATGTAAAAGACAGGCCGGGCCACGACAGGCGTTATGCCATTGATGCCGGTAAGATCAACAAAGAGCTGGGCTGGGCACCTACGGTTACTTTTGAAGAAGGGCTGCGCGAAACGATCGATTGGTTCCTTGCCAATACAACCTGGTTGAACCATGTTACCAGTGGGGCCTACCAGAACTATTACCAGTCTATG
>SCVK01000192.1 GCA_004297075.1 Chitinophagaceae bacterium | reverse complement strand
GACCATGCAGATGGCTTTACAGGAAGCAGGTTTTACGGCGGTGCAATTCATACAGGTTCTCTCCCCGGCCTGGACCACCGACTGGATGAGCGAATCCGGCAAAGAAAAACTGAAAGCCTACGGCATCGCTCCGCCCCAGTACAAACAGGCTGTCTGCACACCTGATTCATTCCAACAGGAAGAAGCAATACCGTGCCCGCGTTGTAATTCTTATCATACAAGATTGGTTTCGCAATTTGGAAGTACCGCTTGTAAGGCATTGTATCAGTGTAATGATTGTAAGGAACCGTTTGATTATTTTAAGTGTCACTGAATTACGGATTAGCGGATGGCGGATTAACGGATTGAAAGAATTCTCTGCGAAACCTCTGCCGCTCAGCGGCTCTGCGGTTGGATGTAACTTGCACTATTCGTTGATCCGAAAAAAACAGAAAACTTCCGAACCAACAAATCCGCTAATCCGTCATCCGCCAATCCGCTAATTTGTATCTTCGTTAAAACCATAGAGCCATGTCTTCGATCTTATTTTCCATAGAAAACAACATCGCCACCATCACCCTTAACCGGCCCGACAAACTCAATTCGTTTAACCGCGAAATGGCGTTGCTGTTGCAGAACAGGCTGGATGAATGCGCCAGCTTACCGGAGATCCGCTGTGTGTACCTGACGGGTGCCGGCAAAGGTTTCTGCGCCGGGCAGGACCTGGCCGAAGTAGTAGACCCTAATGGTCCGGGTATGCAGAAGATTTTGAGCGAACATTATAATCCCATCATCACCCGTTTACGTAATATGCCCAAACCGGTGATCGCTGCCGTTAACGGTGTGGCTGCCGGTGCCGGTGCCAATATTGCGCTGGCCTGTGATATTGTTGTGGCCACACAATCCGCTTCATTCATACAGGCTTTTTCCAAGATCGGTTTGATCCCGGATAGCGGTGGTACTTTTCATTTACCCAGGCTCATCGGTTTCCAGCGCGCCAGTGCATTAATGATGCTGGGCGATAAGGTTTCGGCAAGCGATGCGTTACAGATGGGCATGCTGTATAAAGTATTCAGCGATGATAGTTTTGCAGAAGAAAGCAAGAAAATAGCCAGCACACTGGCGCTGATGCCTACCAAAGCACTGGCGTATATCAAACATGCATTGAATCATTCCTTATCCTATAATCTCGAAGAGCAGTTACTACTCGAAGACCGCTACCAGCAGAAAGCAGCGGCCACGGCAGATTTTGCAGAAGGTGTGCAGGCATTTCTCGACAAACGTGTACCCAATTTTAAAGGAGAATAATTATGACAGACAAAGATCTATTTGCACAGAAAGTAGTGGCCCATATGATGGAACATGATAAGTTCTCTCAATGGCTGGGTATAGAAGTAGTGGAGATCAGGGAAGGATACAGCAAAATCCGGATGACCGTTAGAGAAGAAATGCTGAATGGTTTTGGCATTGTTCATGGCGGTATTGCTTTTTCACTCGCCGATAGCGCTTTTGCTTTTGCCTGTAATAACCGGAACAATTTATCTGTGGCACTCGATACTTCTATCAATTTTATCAAAGCCGTTCAGGTGGGCGATACACTGGTGGCTGAGGCAAAAGAAATACACAACGGAAAAAGTACAGGTCTCTATCACATTACCATCACCAATCAGCGAAACGAGGCTGTGGCGCATTTTAAAGGCAACTGTTTCAGAATGGGGAAGAAGTTGATTGCTTAGTACATAAGTATATAGGGTACATAAAGTATATAGAGTAAATTAGTTACTGTATATGAAAAATGAGCAATTATTTGGATTTGAGGAATTGGAGATCTGGAAAAAATCCAGAATTTTCAAGCAACAGGTAGCCGAATTGGTGAAGTGTTTTCCACCCGATGAAAGGTATCGATTATCAGATCAATTGTTGCGGAGTTCGCGATCCATCAACAGCCTGATAGCGGAAGGCCATGGCAGATACACGTATCCCGATCAGATACATTTCTGTATCCAGGCACGAGGTTCCTTGGCCGAATCCTTCAACCACCTGGTTGATGCCCACGACAACGGCTATCTATCAGAAGAAGTATTGCATCAATACAGAACACAACTAAAAGAAATAGAACGCATGCTCAACGGCTACATACACCATCTGCGAAAACAAAAAGAAAATACCTGATGCCTCTGTAGAAGTAAATAGAGTAGATAAAGTAAATAAAGTATATAGAGTATATAGAGTATATTAGTTACCCCCTATTTACATTATCTACTTTATCTACTTTATCTACTTTATCTACTCTATATACTCTATCTACCCTATATACTTTATCTACTTTATTTACCTTATTTACCTCTCCCTCCCATGATTTATCAATTCAAACAATACATCCCCGTCATACACGAAACAGCCTTCATCCATCCGCAGGCGGCTGTTACCGGTAATGTGATCATCGGTAAAAATGTTTACATCGGACCCGGTGCCGCTATCCGTGGCGACTGGGGTGGTATCATTATCGAAGATGGCTGCAATGTACAGGAGAGCTGCACCATACACATGTTTCCGGGTGTAACCGTTTTGCTGAAAGAAGGATCGCATATTGGCCATGGTGCCGTTATACATGGAGCCACCATTGGCAGGAATTGTCTGGTGGGTATGAACAG
>SCVK01000191.1 GCA_004297075.1 Chitinophagaceae bacterium | reverse complement strand
GGATTGGGAACTTGGTTTTTTGTTGCATTTCCTTACCTTTGCCTCCCGAAAAAAATCGGAAAAAAATTAAGCGTCATGGCAAGAGTATGTCAGGTTACAGGTAAAAAACCCATTGTAGGAAACAGTGTTTCTCACTCAAACATCAAAACCAAACGTCGTTTCTTACCTAATTTACAGAAGAAACGTTTCTTTTTTGCTGAGGAAGACCGTTGGGTTTCCATCAAAGTATCTACTGATGCATTAAGAACTATTAACAAAAACGGATTGGCATCTGTTATCAAAGGAATGAGAGCAGAAGGCGTTAAAATCTAATTGATTCACTAAGCAAACCACGCAATACAATGGCAAGGAAAGGTAACAGGGTGCAGGTGATTTTGGAATGTACAGAGCATAAGACCAGTGGTCAGGCCGGTACAAGCCGTTATATCACTACCAAAAACAAGAAAAACACACCTGAGCGTGTGGAGTTAAAGAAGTACAATCCGATTCTGAAAAAAGTAACTGTTCATAAAGAAATCAAATAATCATGGCTAAAGTAGCTTCTAAAAACGCGAAAGTAAAAGATTTGAAGGCAGCGGCCGAGGCAAAAAACTGGACCAAAGTGATCAAAGCTGTACGCAGCCCTAAATCCGGTGCCTATACTTTCAAAGAGCAAATCATCCACAAGGATAAGATCAAGGATTTCCTGACTGAGAAATAATTGACCCTATTGTATAAGATATTCAGAAAGCTTTCCCTTTGTGCGGAAGGCTTTTTGTATTTAGGCAGGAAGAATAAATAATTTGAAAATGGATTTCAGGTTTTTAAATGGGTTACATTTTCAAATTGTCAGATTTTCAAATTTTCAAATTCACCTATGAGTTTTCTCGGAAAATTATTCGGTAAGCAGGAGAAAGAAAGTCTTGATCAGGGACTGGAAAAGACGAAAGAAGGCTTTTTTGCAAAGATCACCAAAGCCATTGCCGGTAAAAGCACGGTGGATGAAGAAGTGCTGGACAACCTGGAAGAAGCCCTGGTAAGTGCTGATGTAGGCATCGAAACCACGATCCGCATCATTGAGCAGATTGAAAAGCGGGTGAAGCAGGATAAATATGTGAGTACGGATGAGTTGAACAAAATTCTGCAGGAAGAGATCGCTGCCATGCTGGTAGATGCGGCGGAGCAATCCTACAAAAACTTTGGCATCCCCGAAGGGAAAAAACCTTACGTGATATTGGTAGTGGGTGTAAATGGCGTAGGAAAAACCACCACCATTGGTAAACTCGCACATAATTATAAAAAAGCCGGTAAATCGGTGGTGCTGGGTGCAGCAGATACTTTCCGCGCCGCAGCCGTTGACCAGTTAACTATCTGGAGCGAAAGGGTAGGTGTACCCATTGTAAAACAGGCCATGGGTTCCGACCCGAGTGCCGTGGCTTATGATACTGTGGCCAGCGCCGTAGCCAAAGGAGCAGATGTGGCCATCATTGATACAGCCGGGCG
This sequence comes from Chitinophagaceae bacterium, assembly GCA_004297075.1. GTDB lineage: Bacteria > Bacteroidota > Bacteroidia > Chitinophagales > Chitinophagaceae > Sediminibacterium. Next base: position 5,179 of record SCVK01000191.1, on the reverse strand, counting down.
TTTACATAACAAAACACACCTGATGGAAGAGCTCGGTAAGATCAAAAGAGCCATCCAGAAAATTGTTCCGGGTGCACCCCACGAAGTAATGCTGGTGCTCGACGGATCTACCGGACAAAATGCGCTGGAACAGGCCAAACAGTTTACCGCCACAACAGAAGTATCGGCCATCTCCATCACCAAACTGGATGGTACCGCCAAAGGTGGCGTGGTGCTGGCCATTGCCAATCAATTCAAGATCCCTGTTAAATACATTGGCGTAGGCGAGAAAATTGATGACCTCATCATTTTTGATAAGACAGAGTTTGTAGACAGCTTGTTCAGCCTGAAAAAGTAAAGAACAGACTAACAGATGAACAAGGAACAGACGAATGGATAGTATTGAATCATTCCGTTCGTCTGTTCATCGGTTCCTTGTTCGTCTGTTCTTCTGTTCAAAAAGTGTACCGCACTGCCAATCCACCCCAACCACCTTCAAAGTAATTGTAGCCGATAATGTTGAAGGACGGCTGCCAGTCGAAGCTAAGGTTCAGCGGAGCGCCTTTGATCTTGTAATCCAGTCCCAACACACCGTCTACGCCGATAGCCAGTCCACCCTCACGTGTTGGATACCGGTTTTTCCAGGAATCGCTCCAGATCCCAACGTGACCACCCCCACCTACATACCATTTCAATCCTTCTACATTACCCAACTGGTTGTGGATCTCGTATAAGCCGGTTAAACGGAAACCATCTGAAGAGATATAACCCAATCCTTCTACGGCATCCTTTCCGATAAAATGTTTCACACTGATGGCGCCGGGGTACACTTTTACGCCCAATGCGGTTTTGTAATCGCTGCCCATGTTCTGTTGAGCCTGCGCCTGTACAAAGGCGGTTAAGATTAATCCGAGTACTAATAATCGTTTCATAAGCATATTTTTCTACCCTATAATACAAAACCGTGCCAAACCGCTCCGGCCAGGTTCAAAGAATAGTTAAGGTTGGGATGCGGCTGCTTTTACTTTTATAATTAGGTTTGTAACATGCATACATTCAAAGAACTGGTAGCCGGTTTTGGAGAGCGTTTTGGGGTGCGTCATTTTCCGCAAACACCCGCCAGCCTCTACGAACCGGGTGAATACTTCTTATCATGGGGCGGAAAGCGGATCCGTCCGGTAATGTGTCTGATGGGGAATGAACTCTTTGCCGAGATCAGTAAAGACACCTGGCAGGTGGCTACTGCCGTTGAACTGTTTCACAACTTCACCCTTATACACGATGATATCATGGATGAAGCCCCTTTACGCAGGGGCATGGAAACCGTACACATGAAGTACGGTGTGAACACCGCATTACTTACGGGTGATGTGATGATGATCCGCGCCTATGAATACCTGAACCGGATCAGTCCGCAATACCTGCCCCGGATCATGGAACTCTTTAACCGCACCGCGCGGGAGGTTTGCGAAGGACAGCAACTGGATATTGATTTTGAGAAAATGGGCGATGTATCGCTGGATGCCTATATCCACATGATCAGTCTCAAAACCTCGGTATTACTGGCCGCTACGCTCGAGATGGGCGCCATTCTGGGCGGTGCCAGTGAAGGTAACTGCCGTCATATCTACGAGTTTGGTAAAAACCTCGGTATCGCTTTCCAGGTGCAGGATGATTACCTGGATGCGTTTGGTGACCCGGAAAAATTTGGCAAAGAAGTGGGGGGAGATATCCGCCAGAATAAAAAGACCTTTTTATTGATACATGCGCTGGAAGTAGCTACTGCTGAGCAACGCCGGGCGTTGGAAACCCTCATGCAGCAGAACCCGGCTGATAAAGTGGAGCAGGTACTGGCCATCTTCCGCCAATGCGGGGTGGATGCCTGGGCCCGTGAGCTCAAAGAAAAATACCTGCAAACCGCTTTGCAACACCTGGAAGATATTGCGGTGGTTTCTTCACGGAAAAAACCACTGGAAGAACTGGCCGCTTTTTTGATTCAGCGGGAATATTAGTGCAGCAGTTTACCTATCTTGACCAACCAAAACAAAATCAACTACATGGCTGATTCTCTTTTCAGAAAAAAATCGATCGATAAAATTGTGGCTGATTCTGCTGCCGGTTTAAGTGATGGTCATGGTAGTGGTGGTTTGCGGAAAGTGCTGGGGGTGAAAGACCTGACTTTTATGGGCATTGCCGCCGTGATTGGTGCGGGTATTTTCTCTACCATTGGTTCTGCGGCATTTAATGGCGGACCGGGTATCGTATTCCTCTTTATGATCACCGCAGTTACCTGTGGGTTCAGTGCTTTGTGTTATGCAGAGTTTGCAAGCAGGGTGCCCATTGCGGGCAGTGCCTATACCTATGCCTATGTTTCGTTTGGAGAACTGGTTGCCTGGATCATTGGCTGGGCACTGATACTGGAATATGCGATCGGTAATATAGTGGTGGCTATCAGCTGGAGCGGCTATTTTAATAACCTGCTGGAAGGATTTCATATTGGTTTACCCGGCTGGCTGGCCACCAATGCCGGTAATGCCCGGGTAGGGTATGAAGAAGCCATGAAGGGATTGGCCAGTGGGCAGGCACTGGAAACCCTCAGTAAAAATGCCAAAATGGGTTATGATGCCATTATGCATGCACCGGTGATTGCGGGTTGGAAATTCATTATTAACCTGCCTGCACTGATCATCGTATTCCTGATCACCATATTGGCTTATATAGGTATCAAGGAAAGTAAGAAGAGCACCAACCTGATGGTCATTTTTAAAGTGTGTGTAATCATATTTGTGATAGTAGTGGGTTTCTTTTATGTAGATACGAGTAACTGGGATCCTTTTCTGCCCAATGGATTTGGCGGAGTACTGGCAGGCGTATCTGCTGTGTTCTATGCCTATATTGGGTTTGATGCTATTTCTACCACCGCCGAAGAGTGTAAAAATCCGCAGCGGGATCTGCCCCGTGGTATGATCTATTCCCTGTTGATCTGTACCGTTTTGTATATACTCATTGCACTGGTATTAACCGGTATGGTTCATTACAGCGAATTGAAAGTGGACGACCCGCTGGCGTATGTGTTTGAAAAACTGCACCTCGATAAAATCGGCTACCTGATCTCTGTTAGTGCCGTAGTGGCCACTACCAGTGTATTGCTGGTATTTCAGCTGGGTCAGCCAAGGATCTGGATGAGCATGAGTCGCGATGGATTGTTACCCAAACGGTTTGCCAAAGTGCATCCCCGGTTTCATACACCTTCTTTTGCCACGATTGTAACCGGTTTTATGGTAGGGATCCCGGCCATGTTCCTCTCCAGCAGCACCGTAACCGATCTTACGAGCATTGGTACCCTGTTTGCCTTTGTACTGGTGTGTTTCGGGGTATTGGTGCTGCCCAAACTGACAGACACAAAAGCAGCAGGCGCCTTCCGCTTACCCTATATCAATGGTAAATACCTGATTCCGTTACTGGTAGCACTGGTAGCCGTATTGTTTCGCGGCCGCATCAGCGATGCTTTTGCCAACATGGGTTCTGAAGGTTACCAGGAGATCCTGTTCCTGGTTTTTATGCTGATTGCCGTTGTTACAGCTGTTAAAAGTTTTATCGGAAGTTATTCTGTAATACCCGTTGTGGGCGCACTCAGTTGTTTATACCTCATGATCGAGATCCCCGCCATCAGCTGGCTCTGGTTTTTTGCCTGGATGGGGTTGGGACTGCTGATTTATTTTTTGTATGGGAGGAAGCGGAGTAAGCTGGCATCTTAAGAACAGATGAACAGATGAACAAGGAACCGAAGAACAGAAGAACGGAGAATGAATTGAACAAATTTTATTCTTTGTCGGTTCATCTGTTCATCTGTTCTTCGGTTCCCATGTCCCCGCTTCTCCGTAATTTTGCCACATGAAATACCAGGTGGGTGATGAAATTTTAGTGCTGCTGAGTAATGAAGAGGGCAGGGTGGTGGAGATCATGAACGATCAGATGGTCATGATTGAAGTAAGGGGTGTGAAGTTCCCGGCTTATATGGACCAGATCGATTTTCCCTATTTTAAGCGGTTTACAGAGAAGAAACAGGCTGTGGCAAAGAAACCGGAGCCCAAACTGTATATTGACCAGTTGCCCAAAGAAAAACCACAGCCCAACCAGATCAAAGTGGCCGATGGGGTCTGGCTTTCCTTCATTCCCAAATTCTCTCTAGACGATTTTAATGATGAAGTGGTGGATTTACTGAAGATTCACCTGGTAAACAAGACCGCTACGGCTTATCATTTTGTATATACCCAGCAATTCCTGGGCGAAACCGATTTTGAACTGCAGGCCAGCATTGCCCCTTTCCACGATTTTTACCTGCATGATATCGCTTTTGAAAAAGTGAATGACAGTCCATCGTTTGCCTTCGATTTCTCCCTCTCTGTGCCCGACAAAAAGAAGGCCCCTCATTTTGAAACATCGCTGAAACTGAAACCCAAACAGGTATTTAAGCGAATTGAGGAGATGAAGGAGAACAACGAGCCTACACTTTCGTACCAGTTGTTTGCCGAATACCCCGATAAAACCGAAGAACCTTATTTTGAACTGGGTTCGCTGGCGGCCAAAGGGTTTAAGATCTATGAGGCTTCCAAGGCCCAACAGCACCTGCCCCCGGCCCGCTCGGTAGTGGACCTTCATATTGAAAAGCTCTCGGATAACTGGGAGCGGATGACGAATTTTGAAATGCTTACCCTGCAATTGGATGAATTTCAAAAATGGTTCGACCTCGCCATCGCCCACCACCAGCCCTCCCTGATCGTGATACACGGCGTGGGTACAGGCAAGCTAAAAGACGAGATCCACGACATTCTCAAAACCAAACGCGGGGTAAAAACCTTTATCAACCAGTACGATCCCCGTTTTGGCTATGGGGCTACTGAGATCTTCTTTCAGTATTGAATTTTTTGAATTAGCGGATTGCGGATTCACGGATTAACGGATTGGGATAATATTTATCATTGATTCCAATTTTTTTCAACACGGAGATAGGGAGGGACGGAGTTACACAGAGGTTTTCTAAAGAGATAATCCGCTAATCCGTCATCCGCCAATCAGCAATTCCCGCAAAGCGGGAGAGTCGTATATTTGTATTTGCTACAAACCCGAGCTATCGTGGCGCCTTTGGCGCCAAGGAAAGTCCGGACAGCGCAGAGCAACCCACCGGTTAAGCGCCGGC
>SCVK01000190.1 GCA_004297075.1 Chitinophagaceae bacterium | reverse complement strand
TACAACTGCGAAAAATGTACATGCGGATGGTTATGCGGCAGACCTTTTTCTTCCATCAGGTTAGCGGCAAGCAGATTACTTTCATCATTATGCGAAGCTACAATCACAGAAATATCATTGATGTTGTCAATGCAATATCTCACAGAGTCATTGTAATCACGGTCAGTAGCTGTTTTATCCGGCTGTATCGGACTGGTATAGCTTTTCTCAAAAGCACGCTCTCTCTCCTTCTCCATATAAGCTCCCCGCACCAGTTTCATTCCCAGTTTAAAACCCTGTTGCTGGGCAATTCTATGTGATAAACGGAGAAAGTGTAACCTGTCGTGACGATACAGCTGTATGGTATTATACACGATCACTTTTTCTTTGTTAAAGATCTCCATCATTTCAATGGTGAGCCTGTCTACCGGATCCTGGATCCAACTTTCTTCCGCATCTATCAGGACACCGATATTTTTTTCTGCTGCTGCTTCGCAAATGATATACATACGTTCGCGAACCCTGTCCCACTCTGCAATCTCTGCTTCATGATCATGGATTCCACTACGCAAACGGGGCGCTTCGTCCAACGTCTGCAACAGGCCAAAACGTGCCAGCCCGGTTACTTTGATACTGATAAAGGGAATATTGGTTTGTGTGGCCGCATAATTGATTACACGGATAAATTCATCGGTAGCATGATCGTAGTTCTCTTCTCCTTCTTTTCCTTCCACACCATAATCCAGAATTACCTGCACACCATATTTGCCCAGTACAGCCCCAACAGCTGCCGTTTCCTCCAGTGTTTCACCACCCACAAACTGTTTGAAAATGGTTTTACGGATAATACCATGCACTGGTAAACCGGTCTTCATTACAAACGGGGTTAACCGTGTACCCACCTGTACAAACCAGGGGAATTCCATGGTTTTGAACAGGAAAGCCGCTGACTTTAATTCCGAATCGGACTTGTAGGCGAAAGCGTTTTCAGTATTATCAAAGGAGATATTCATGCTAACAGATGTTCGTGATGCGAATATCGGTACAGCAGCGGTAAGTAAAAAAGGTTTTACCGGAAACTTCGGTTTATTTTTTAAAAAATCAGATGGCCTGGTGGTTAAAGGGCTGCAACACCATTTCGCTCACTACCCCGCTTATCGGCTGCTGGCAGAGAAACCAGATGGCTTTGGCAGCTTCTTCGGCCATGATCATCTTGTCGCGCTGCACCCGCAGGTCTATCGTATCCCAGAACGGCGAATCCACCCCGCCCAGGAACAGGTTGGTGATGCGGATATCGGTTCGTTTCAGTTCTTCGCGGATGCTCTGCATCATGCCGGTAAGCCCATATTTACTCGCGCTATACGCGGCTGCCCCGGCCATGGGCACTTTGCCCAGCACACCCGGAATGTTTACGATCAACCCTTTCTTTTGGGCTTTCATAGCAGGTAATACTGCTTTTACCAGGTAAAAAGCCCCCACCAGGTTGGTTTGCAGGGTAAGCTGAAATTCTTCCGAACGCAGGGTGTCCATTGGTTTGATGATGCCAATGCCAGCCGCATTCACCACAATATCGATAACAGGAGCCTGTGCCAATACCTGCCCTACCGCCTGGTTTACCGATGTCTCGTTACAAATATCCATCACCAGCGCTCTTTCTGCTGCAATACCTGCGTCCCTGGCCACCTGCTGCAGTTTGTTCGCCTCTCTGCCCGTAATAAATACCATGGCCCCGTTGCTGCTGATCAGTTTAGCCACCCGGGAACCAATTCCGCCGGTAGCACCTGTAATCAACACCTGTTTACCCTTCAAAGTTTCCATATAATTGGTTTGATGCTGATAGTAACAACAACGGCCGCTCTTTGTTGCAGGCACCTGTCTGTCATATTCAGAAAAGAAACTGACCGGGAAGAAAAGTATTGAAGATAATTACGGAAATTCGCGCATGACTATCACTTCTATCGAGATTTATAAATACACCATCCCCATGGTGCCCTTTACCATCGCTACCGGCACGATGGATTATGCACAGAACCTGTTTATCCGCATCCATACCAGCGAAGGCATTACCGGCGTGGGCGAATGTTCTGCCTTCCCCATGATCGTGGGGGAAACACAGGCCACCTGTTTTGAAATGGCCAAAGATTTTGCCCGGCTCTGGAAAAACAAACCGGCCAGTGATATTGATGCAAGGTTACAGGAACTGGACCTGTTCACCGCGGGTAACTATACGGCCAAAAGCGCTTTCGACCTGGCTTTGTATGATATCGCCGCTAAAAAAGCCAACCAGCCTTTGTATCAATACCTGGGCGGGGAAAGGAAGGTGATTGAAAGTGATCTCACCATCGGCATCGGCACGCCCGAAAACATGGCTCAGACAGCCCGGGAATTTGTAGCCAAAGGAGTGAACATCATCAAAGTAAAACTGGGAAAGAAACCCGCAGATGATATTGAAAGGATCCGCCAGATCAGGGAGGCCATTGGCTACAATACCCAGTTACGCATTGATGCCAATCAGGGCTGGAGCTATGAGGATGCAGTAACTGCGCTTACGGCACTGGGACAATACGATATCCAGTTCTGCGAACAACCGATGCGCAGATGGAACGATGAATTATTACCGGCTCTCTGCAAGCTCTCTCCTATTCCTGTAATGGCCGATGAAAGTGTATTCACCCACCACGATGCGGAACGTATCATCCGGAACAAGGCTTGTGCCTCTATCAATATCAAATTTGCCAAAAGTGGTGGCATACATGAAGCCCTTAAGATCAATGATGTGGCCGAAAAAAATGAGATCCCCTGTATGATGGGTGGTATGCTGGAAAGCCGCGTGGCATTAACCGCCAAAGTGCATTTTGCCATGGCCAAAAACAATGTGAAATTCTACGACCTGGATACCTGCCTCATCGGACATATCGAAGATCCCGTAACAGGTGGCGTCAGTTACCAGGGCATGCAACTGCAGTTAACAGACGCACCGGGTATTGGCGCCGACGTAGACCCTGCCTACCTGAAAAAACTGGAGCAGGTGGTTATTTGAGTTCTGCCACTGTATCTTTACCCCCAAATCAAGAAAAATGGAACCGAAGAAAGCAAGTGACAGTTTTGTGGTGATGAACGAACTGGTTTTACCCAATGATACCAATACTTTCGGCAACCTGATGGGGGGCCGTTTAATGTACTGGATGGATATCGCTGCCGGTATTGCTGCGGGCAGGCATTGTAATACCCCCAGCATGACCGCTTCTGTAGATAATCTGAGTTTTAAGAATCCCATTAAACTGGGAAACGTGGTTCGGATAGAAGCCAAAGTATGCCGCGCTTTCAATACATCCATGGAGATCAATATCCGGGTGTGGGGCGAGGACCTGCTGCATCAATATAAATACGAAAGCAACGAAGCTTTTTTCACTTTCGTAGCACTGGATCCCAATGGCAAACCCCGCAAAGTGCCGCCGGTAATTCCGGAAACAGAAGAAGAACAGCGTTTATACGATGGGGCCATGCGCAGAAGACAGTTACGACTGGTACTTGCCGGAAAAATGAACCCACATGAGGCCAGCGAATTAAAAGCGCTGTTCTTTAAAGACTGAGCCTGATCATTTATTTATCCAACAGGTGCATGATATGATGCTTGCTTTTGAGCATATAGTTCTTGCTTTGCTCAATTGCTTCCATCACCTGTTCCAGAATTTCTTCTACGGGTTGGGTATAATCGATCACCATCGGTTCTTTAAAACGGATAGATAACTGTGATCCTCTTTTCTTGAAGGATAACCCCGTTTTACTGAAAGCCCGCCAGAATCCATTGATCACAACAGGTACCACCACGGGGTGATTATTCTTGATAATATGCGCTGTACCTTTTCTTCCGGGCGCAAAAGGTTTGGTGGTTCCCTGCGGGAAAGTGATTACCCAGCTTTTATGCAGTGCTTCATCAATTTTAAAAGTATCTGATTCATCTCTCTCCCGGTTAATATCTTTTCCTTCTGCACGCCAGGTACGCTTAACAGTGAGCGCTCCGGCCATTTTAAAAAAACGGCTGATCCAACTGCTGTTCATGGTTTCTTCTGCTGCTACAAAATAAACATTGGTAAAAGGATTCAGCAGGTAGTAAGGCAGTCCGAGGCGATTCTCTTTGCGCCACTTAACCGCGCAGAAAATATGTACGAATGCGATCACATCAGCAAAATAGGTCTGGTGATTACTGACAAAAAGCACATTCTGCCGGGGAAGTTTTTTGAGATGTTCGGTTCCTTCGATGCGGATCTTATTAAACAGTACAAGCCCCGGATAGGTGATCATGCCCACGGTTCCGTAAACCAATGAACGGATGATCCTGATATACTTAAATCGTTCCACTATTTTCATATGAGGGGGTATTGCAAGCATTGCAAAATAAGGAATTAGCGAATATCCGGTGGGATTGTTTAAAAATAACCGGACCAGCCACCGGTTCCTATCTGACGCCGTAATACATTTGCAACCTGAAAACAGGTATATGGAACTAACTACAGTGATATTTGATATTGATGGGCTGCTGATAGACAGCGAACCACTCTGGAATGAAGCAGCAGCGGAAGTATTTAGCCAATATGGCGTAACCCTGACGGAGGAACAATATAAAACCACTACCGGACTACGTACCAAAGAATTTGTGCATTGGTGGTTTGCACACTATCATATCAGTCATTCGGAACAGGCAAGAGCCGAAAAACAGATTGTGTACAGCGTACTTGATAAAATTGAAAGAAAGGGAACCATCATGCCCGGTGTACCGTATATCTTCGATTTTTTTGCCCGTAAATCATTCAGGATAGGCCTGGCCACTTCATCGCCCCCGGCCTTGATCGACCTTGTTGTAAAAATGACGGGCATTGGTAAATATCTTCATGCCAGTTCTTCTGCAGAAGAACTGCCCTATGGCAAACCACATCCACAGGTATACCTTAATTGTGCGGAACAATTGCAGAGCCCTCCAGTACAATGTATCTGTTTCGAAGATTCTTTTAACGGACTCATCGCCGCCAAATCGGCCCGCATGAAATGTGTGATCGTGCCACATAGTTCCCAGGCAAAAGAAGAAAAATGGGGCGCAGCCGATCTCAAACTATCCTCCCTCCAGAATTTCGGAGAGCTGCATTTCAATCTCTTAAACCCCTAAAAAAACATTCACTCATTCTATCATTCACTCATCCACTCATTACAACAAAGAGCCCCGCTACTCGCAGGGCTCTTTGTTTATCGTTCACTAATCAGCGAAATCTGTGATTAGTTTTTTCCTCTCAGGTTTGGATGTGGAGCAGGAACGGTGTTAGGTCCTTCTTCCAGTGTGCCCTGTAAATCTACTGTGTTGGCATCGCCATCCTGTGAATGCACGAATAACAGTCTGCTTTCAGATACACCTTGTTTCTCAACCAGGTATTTGATCACAGCGTTTACACGCTCCCAGCTCATCTGCTGTGCAGATTTGCTTGAAGCACCGTAACCGATTACTTTAACTTTACAAGTAGGGTTAGCGTTAATTTTTGCAGCAACAGAAGCCAAAGCAGCTTGTGCATCTTTGCTCAGTTTAGCATTGCCTTTGAACTGAATGCTTGGCAGGTTACCAATAGCGCATTCTTTTTCAGCAGGTTTCCAGTTAGCCATCATGTCTTTGATTTCTTTGCAACATGCTGGTTCAGGACAACTACCAACGCCATCATTGTTTACAGGGAAACAAGATTTAGCAGTTAATACTTCTTTGTCTTTGAAATCAGGAACACCATCACCATCAGTATCTTTAGAAACACCATGGCTGTCTACAGGAGCGCCTTTAGGAGTGTTTGGCTCCAGGTCGAACTGGTCAGTTACACCATCAGCATCTGCATCAGGTAAAACCACCTTAGGCATTTTCATATGCTTAGGTGAGTTCAACTCGCTGTATACGAAGTTGTTGGGGTTAAGCCAGTAAAGAGGTTCCACTTTCTTGGCGTTACTACCCAGGTTGATATTCAGTCTTGCACTGGTGAAAGAATAATAATCATTGCTGTTACCATCTTTCCATGCATCCAGGTAATCGTATCCGGGAGCTGAGAAAGTGAATTTCTGCTCAAGCGCGATATTCGCTTTTTTAGACACTTTGAATGCGATACCTGCACCCAGGTTAATACCATGGAACAGGGTATACGCTTTTCTGTTATTTACAGTAGATCCACCGATAGTAGTGATGGTACCGGACTGGCTGTTCTGACCATTAGGCAGGATCTGACCGTAGAAAATATTATAACCACCTGATTGAGCACCGGGAGCTCCTTTATAGAAAACCTCGGCTGCATTCAGGCTGTAACCTGTTACCAGGTATACATTGGTTTTAGGGTTACCTCTGTAGTTGCTGCTGGTATTCAGAGAAGTAAGCACATCAATACCTAACTGGTAGGTTTTGTTCTTATAGTCTTTCTGTCCAATAGCAACGCCATACGCATTAGGTGCACCGGCGTTCCATAAACCGGAAAGGCCTGCACGTACAGAGAAAGTGTGGTTAAGTGCTTTTCTCAGAGAAACTGTAGCACCAAAACCGGTTTTAGGTTTTACATCTCCGGTAATGGAGCTCAGACCTAATCCAAATCCCAGTTCCCACTGATCACGCGGCCGTGCAGGGTAAGGATATTGATTGTTTAAAAACTCATTGTGCTGGGGCAGATTTTTCACTGCGATCTTGGAAGTATCTTTCCAATCCCAACCCCAATCTGTTTGAGCGAACCCGACCGACTGTATCAGAACGATCAGTGCTGCTAATAAAAGGTGTTTTTTGCTTGCCATATAGATATTTATTTATTGTGTAAAAAAGTCGTTTCTGGGAGGAAACATTGCAAAATTATACATTATGAATCATTCTTGCAATTTTTGGGCCAAAATTATCAGGTATTAATCCTACGTAAAGACCGCAGGAAATCAATTAACGCTGCTTAAGGCTGTTATATTGCCTGTATCGGCCTTATATTGCAACATATTTGATCCATGAAATTAGCAAAACAGGTCATAGCAGCAGAACTTAACATGTTCGAATCACACTTTAAAGAAGCTGTGAAAAGCAGAATTGCACTGCTGGACAGGATCATGCAATATATAGTAAAGCGGAAAGGAAAACAGATGCGTCCCATGTTTGTACTGTTAAGTGCCAAATTGGGAGGGCCTGTGAATGAAAGTACTTTCCGGGCCGCTTCTCTGGTAGAACTGGTTCATACCGCCACCCTGGTTCACGACGATGTGGTGGATGATTCGATGGAAAGGCGCGGATTTTTCTCTGTCAATGCTTTATGGAAAAATAAAATCGCCATCCTGGTAGGAGATTACCTGCTTTCAAAAGGCTTGTTATTGTCCCTCACCAATAAAGACCATATGGTGCTGGAAATCCTGACCGAAGCATTTAAGCTGATGAGTGAGGGCGAATTACTACAGTTCGAAAAATCACGCAAGCTGAACCTGAACGAAGAGATCTATTACGATATCATCAAAGGCAAAACCGCTTCATTACTGGCTTCTGCCTGTGCAGCCGGTGCCTCTACCACCTTTGAAAACCCGGAAGATGTAAACCGGATGAAACTGTTCGGCGAAAAAGTAGGCATGGCGTTCCAGATCAAAGACGATCTCTTTGATTATGGCTCTCAGGATGTGGGTAAACCCACCGGAAATGATATCAAAGAGAAAAAACTCACACTACCTTTAATATATACACTCCATCATTGTTCTCCCAACATACGGCGGAAGCTGATCTATATCGTCAAAAACGAGAATACCCAAAAAGATAAAGTGCAATTTGTACTGGATGAAGTGAATAAAGCAGGTGGTATCCGTTACGCCACAGATAAAATGAACGCTTTTCGCGATGAGGCACTGGATCTCTTATACCAGTTTCCCGATTCCGACGTTCGCAAAGCTCTCGAAGAACTTGTCCGCTACACAACCGACCGCGCCTATTAATGCAAAAACGCTGGAACATATTACAGGCCGGTGAAGAAAAAATCACTTCCCTCAGGGAAGCCCTGAAAATTAATACGGTGCTGTGTAAGATACTGGTACAAAGAGGGATCGATAACTTCAACAAAGCCAAAACCTATTTTCGCCCGCAACTCAGCGAACTGCATGATCCCTGGCTGATGAAAGACATGGACAAAGCCGTAGCCCGTATCCTCTCGGCTTTTGAAAAGGGAGAAAAAATTCTGGTCTTTGGCGATTATGATGTGGATGGCACCACTTCAGTGGCCAGCATGTACCAGTTCATTAAAGATATTTACAGCGATACCGATTTTTATATCCCTCACCGCTACCGTGAAGGATATGGCGTTTCGAAACTGGGCATTGATTTTGCCAAAGAGAATGGTTTTACATTGATCATCTCACTCGACTGCGGCATCAAATCCGTGGATCTAATTACCTATGCAAAATCCATCGGGATCGATTTTGTTGTTTGCGATCACCATTTACCTGATAAGGAACTGCCACCCGCGGTGGCCATACTCAATGCCAAACAGCTGGATTGCCCCTACCCCTATAAGGAACTCTGTGGATGCGGCGTAGGTTTTAAACTGATGATGGCACTCGCAGAAAAACTGGGGCTGCCGGAAGAATCTTACCTCGTATACCTCGATCTCGTAGCCACTGCCATTGCCGCTGATATTGTTCCGATTACCGGAGAAAACCGGGTCATGGCCTACTATGGTTTACAGAAAATAAATGCCGACCCCTGCGCCGGCATCAAAGCCCTGATGCAACTGGCCGGTGTACAGAAACACATGCATATCAGCAACCTGGTATTTGTGATTGCCCCCCGGGTAAACGCTGCCGGCAGAATGGATGATGCACGCAAAGCAGTGCAATTATTTATAGAAAAAGATTACAACAAAGCCCTTGCTTTTGCAGAAATGCTGCACAGTGATAATGCCGACCGCCGCGAAGCCGACAGCAGTATCACAGTAGAAGCTCTTGCATTAATACAGCAGGATCCCTTAGCAGCTTCCCGAAAAACAACGGTGGTATTTCAGGAGCATTGGCACAAAGGGGTGGTAGGTATTGTAGCCAGCCGTTTGATAGAAACCTATTACCGCCCAACCATTGTATTAACCCGCAGTGGCGATTATGTAGCAGGCAGCGCACGCAGTGTTGCGGGCTTTAACCTCTACGAAGCCATTCACGCCTGCCGAGAACACCTGTTGGGTTATGGTGGACACTTTGCCGCAGCTGGTATGACCCTTCTTCCTGAAAATGTACAAGCTTTTGCAGATGCATTCGAAAAAGAAGTGAGCGCACTCATCACTGATGACCTGTTGATCCCCGAGATCATCATCGATGCAGAGATCAGCTTTACTGATATCACTCCGTCTTTCTTCAGTATTCTGGCCCAGATGGAACCTTTCGGACCGGAGAATATGCGCCCGGTATTTATTGCACGGAAAGTAATGGATACTGGTTTCTCCAAAATTGTGAAAGAACAACATATCCGTTTTGTACTCAGGCAAAACAATATTACCCTCACGGGTATTGGTTTTAATATGGCAGATAAATTCCCCATTCTCCAGCAGCAGGAACCCATGGACATCGTATTCACCATCGACGAAAACGTATGGAACGGAGAAACCAATTTACAACTGAAGATGATCGATCTGCGGATCAGCGATTCCTGGTAAAATACCTCCTCTTTATTTTCCCGCAAAGGCGCAAGGGCGCAGTTGGTATTATAGAATTCCATTGATAATACGCTTGATTCCTGTTTTCAATATCTCTTCATTGAAATTGATCAATAACCCCAGTTTCATCCCTGATAATTTTAAATAGGTCAATACTTGTTTATAATGTACGGGAGCTAATATTTCTATTGATTTCAATTCTACAATTAATTTACCTCCAACCAGTAAATCTGCTCTGAAGCCGTGATCCAGTTTCATTTCATCCCATACAACCGGAATGGAAAACTGTTGTACAACTGTTAGTTGATGCTTACTGATCAGTTCATGAACCATGATGGTTTCATATACTGATTCATACAACCCCGGCCCCAGCCTTGTATGAATATCATAAGCAGCGGCTACTACAATTCTGGCGAGTTCATTCTCATGCATATAAAATATTTATACTCCTAATATAACTTCTCGAGATTAAAAGAGAGCAGGTATTAATACGCTAAATTCCACCCAAAAAAACCGTGCCTTGGTGCCTTTGTGTGATTTTTCCCACACAAAGGCACCAAGGCACGGTTTAGAAGCTATTACCCAATCACCCTGCCTGCAGCAGCAAGGGTACCTGTTTAGGCTTACGCATTCACCTTAATCTCACCCTGCAATAACTCAACACTCCGATTGATGAAATTGGTTAACTCATTACCCTTTAATAATCCCTGAGAAAGTAAGGCAAGATCTGCCAGGTTACGCACCTGCTTCTGCTGAATAGTACTGTCTTTTTCTTTTAACAGTTGCTGGTATATCGGGTGGTTACCATTCACTGTCAACGTTACTTCATCAGGCATCTGTGCATAAAAAGCCGTCATACCGCCGCCCACAGCACCCATGTCTTTCATCCTGCGCATAAACTCTGGTCGTGTAGCAATCACAGGTGCGGATTCCGGACTCAACCCCTTGATCTCGGTAGTTACATGCAGGTTATCGATCTGCAGGTTAAAGAGTTCCGTCAGTTTACCGGCATCGTCTTTACTTAATACACTCTCATTGGTTTCCTGTTTGTCTATCAGGTTATCTACAATATCTGCATCCACCCGTACAAAACTTACATTCTCCCATTTCATTTCCATGGTATTGATGAAAGCTGCATCCACCAGTGTTTCCATCTTCAGCACCGTATACCCTTTCTGGGTGCAGGCCTGTATATAAGCATCCTGCTGAACAGGATTGGTGGTATACAAAATCACTTGTTTACCATCCTTATTTTTCTGCAAGGTTTCGGTAGCTGTTTTATATTCTTCCAGCGTATGAAACTTACCGGTGGTATCTTCCATCACCAGGAACTTATTGGCTTTTTCCAGGAACTTGTCGTCTGTCATCATACCATATTTCACAAACAGTCCCAGGCTCTCCCATTTTTCTTCCAGTGAACTTCTTTCGTTACGGAAGATCTCATCCAGTTTATCCGCAACTTTTTTGGTAATATGTGCGTTGATCTTTTTTACATTCGGATCGCCCTGCAGGTAACTGCGGCTTACGTTCAGCGGAATATCCGGACTATCAATCACCCCCTGCAGCAACATCAGGAATTCCGGTACAATATCTTTCACTTCATCTGTTACAAATACCTGGTTGCAGTATAATTGGATCTTGTCTTTCTGGATCTCGTAACTCTGTTTGATCTTGGGGAAATATAAAACGCCCGTCAGGTTAAAAGGATAGTCCACATTCAGGTGGATCCAGAACAAAGGTGTTTCGTTGAAAGGATATAATTCTTTGTAGAATTTCTCGTAGTCTTCTTTACTTAATTCAGAAGGTTTTTTTACCCAGATAGGGTCTGTATTGTTGATAGATTTTTCTTCGGCTTCTTTTTCTTTCTCTTCCCCAGCTTCAGAAAAATAAATGGCGATCGGTAAGAACTTACAGAATCTTTCCAGGATTCCTTTGATCCTGCCGGCTTCCAGGAACTCCTTGCTCTCTTCATTGATGTGAAGAACGATCTTGGTACCACGCTGGTTATAGTCTACATCGTATAATTCAAACTCCGGACTACCATCGCAGCTCCAGTAAACGCCGCTGCCTTCTTTGTGACTCTTGGTAAAGATCTCCACTTTATCACTCACCATAAATGAGCTGTAGAAACCCAGACCAAAATGCCCGATAATATTGGCATCCTTGTACTTCTGCATAAACTCTTCGGCACCGCTGAATGCTACCTGGTTGATGTATTTGTCCACTTCTTCACCGGTCATACCCACGCCGCGGTCGATGATGCTGAGGGTCTTTTCCTTGGCATCCAGCACCACATCAATACGCAACTCACCCAGTTCTCCTTTGGCTTCGCCGATGGAAGAAAGGGTTTTCAGTTTCTGGGAGGCATCCACTGCATTACTTACCAGCTCACGCAGGAAGATTTCATGGTCACTGTAAAGGAATTTCTTGATAATGGGGAAAATGTTCTCGGTCTGTACCCGTATCTGGCCTTTTTGCATAGTACTCGTTTTGCCTGCCAATGAACAAAGAAAGTACCAAACAGGCTCCTGCTGACAGGATGACAAGTCTCAAAACCCTCCCCCAACGGCAGATTACCTTCTGACAGGAAAAAAATGCAGTCGCTAATTACCCCGGATCCGGATATTATCCAGCTGAAAACGGGTGGTACGGGCATCATTCGGATTGATGGGGTCTGCCCCTTCATATCGGAAAGCCAGTGAAATAGTCCCCGAAAACCCAGACAGGCTGATCTCGCCGGATGTTACCCATTTGGCAGCTACTGCCGAAACCGTACCCTTTGCCATAAGGGCCTTAAGCGGCGTCCATTTAGCTTTCCAGGGAGTATTGCCTCCATCGTAATTGGTTGATACCAGCACCTGTAATACCGCTCCGTTGTCAAAACCATCCCTTGTATCAAAACTGAGTATCTCATTGGCTGAATTAGCCAGGTTAACCGGCGGGGTAATCAGCCAGGATACCAATACCGGTTTGCCGGTAGCAAATGCGCTGATCTCGGCATACTGGTTATTCAAGGTTGTGTTTACCAGAAAAGACAGGTCGCCCGTTTCTGCAATATTCTTCCAACCGGGTTTGGAGAATACGGTCTGTCCCTGCTGCTGTTCAAAATCTTCGGCCAGTAATTCTTTTGCGCCGGCAGCAGTACAACGCAATCCGGTCAGCGCTACATCGCCGGTATCCCTGAGTAATAATTGCCGGCTGGTACCAAACACACTGTATACTGCGGTAATACTGCCATTGCCCCTGGGTATCTTAGCGGCAGCAAAACGCGCAAATCCACTGGTTCTTACATACGCACTGCCACCCTTACAGGATTTAACAGTGGCATTGGCAGATAATTTATTGATCGCATCTGCATAGGTGCTCCCGGTATCCGTTACAGCAAACTCCAGCTGATCTATCTGTACCAGGCAACTCTGCAGCGAGTCGCCCAGCTCATCTAATCGAACACGATGAACCATCAGCGGCTGGTTCAGTGCCTTTTTAACAATGAACCTTTTAAACAACGGAACCGGTATGGGCAATAGTTCCGGGTACCGGGGGTCCGACCAATCCACGCCCCCTCCCAACTGTACCATCCTTGCATAATCGCCCAGGTACAATCCTTTCAGTTTTACCGCCAGTCTTCTGCCAACAGGATAATCCGCATATAAGCCAAACCCATCCATCCGGATCGTGATGCCTCCTGTGCTGTCCTGCAGCACAATCGATTTATAAAAATTATCCTTGCTGTCATCTGCAACCACAATACCTTCAATGATCCAGTCGTCGGTAATATACCCGATACTTCCACTCACCTGTTTACTACGCAGATCACGAATACTGAGATTGGCCGAAATATCCGGCCCTATATAAGCCGGTGGTGCATCAAACCGCTTATAACATTGCAAACCTGTAACCATCATCAGGCATATACAGCAGGTATAACCAATAGATATTGTTTTCATGATCACAAACGAATAGAGAGGTTAACAGAAAAATTCATTCCCATCGCATAAAAATATTTAGCAGGGAATTTGTCCGCATTTTTGGTGTCCATATCAAAGCGCAACTGTTCATACCCGCCAGCAATCATCCCCGTTCTGTTAAGCAGATTATTGATGCTGATATGACAAAGCACCGTGGGCGGATGTTTGGCATCCAGCCACCGCAGTCTCGCAGAGCCACCCACCGAACAATCCACCGTAAACTGCTCCGGCAGTTTTTCCTGGTTGATCATCCGGTACCACTGCTCTGAGCCTTCTGTTATATTTTCCATCGCCTGGTAGGTTCTTCGCAGCGGGTTAAAGGCCAGCCAATGTTCCCTGAAATAACTGGCAGACAAATTCATATACACAAAGGAACCCGGCTGGTAACTGATCCCCAAACCATACGCTTCCTGCGGTGTGCCTTCTATCCTGAAATTGTTCATATATACCTGGGTACGCTCCAGTTCATACGCATCATTATCGGCCGTAACAGACAATTGCGGCCTGCTGTTATAATAAAACCTCCCCGCAGAAGCGCCTAACTGCAGGCTTAGTTTTCCCGTTACCGCCCATTCACCTCCCAGTTCCATTCCGGAATAAATTCTGCCGATGCCCCATAAAGCATCATTCACCAGTGCTCTGTAACCATCGTGGTAAAAGCTTAGCACATTCATGCCGTCCCACTGCTGTGTAACAAACCCACTGAGCCGGAATTTTATTTTGGGCGCCTGCAACCGGTAACCGGCTTCCAGCCCTACGGTCTTTTCACTGGCAATATTCTCCTGCCTCGTATCCCGGGTTCTGGGCGAGATAAACACATTGTCAAACAAAGGCGCTTTGCTCAGCAGGATCCCTTGCAGGTAGACATATTTCCTGCCATTGATTTTATACGTTACCCCTGCCTTGAGTGCCGGATTCGTAAACGACTGCACCGCAGATTTTCCGTACGACTGAAACGGAAACAATCCATTCCTCGTTTTACCATCGCGGTAATAACTCGTTGTTGATACAGACAATCCTGCAAAACCATCCAACCGTTCTTTGCTGGCAGTAAAGAGAACAAAACCTTCCCCGCGGGTAGTATGCATGCTATAATCATACCCATACCGATCGCCCACAGCTACCAAACGGTTGGGGCGATTCAGATCATTCTGCAGCACTTTTCGATTACCCGGAAAATCATTCTCCGCAAACATATTCCAGTCCACCACATACTCCCCTCCCAACAGGTCTTTAACCCGGGTATAATAATCGCTTTGCTGTGCCAGCAGGTGAATACCCCCTGTAAAAGAATAACTATGATTGATTCTTGTATGCACGATGGTACTGAATACGATTCTTTTCAGATCCATTACTTTTTCAGCCAGCCAGTAGTGAGCGCGCAAACCTGTATGCTGATTACCCTGCATGCCATCTGCATCCAGTATGGTTTCCCTGCTGTTGCGGTTTACTTCGTACAAACGATCCCAGTTGATCTGTTTCACAGAAAACCCATCGTGCCATGCATCCGTTACTGCCTCCCGCAACACCGAATCCGTTTGGTAACCCGGCAGGTAACGGTAATAATCGGGCCTGGGATCCGGTGCATCAAACCAATCCAGTGCCGTACTGCTTTTGGTACCGGTAATTAACCCCAGCGAGCTGATCCTCGTCGTATGATTATTCACGCTGAATTCATCTGAGATGATCAATACCGGCTGATGAGCCGTATTCATACTGGCATTTCTTTTCACACCCGACTGATAACCCCAGTAGGGATTATAAAAGCCAGGTCCATTCAATGCAACAGCTTCCTTCAGCACGGGTCCCTGTTTGCTGTTCTGTGTATGATTGCCAAAAAAGAGCAGCGATAACAGATGACCACCCGCCAGCTGTTTATCTACGGCCACATAATAACTGCCGCTCCGGTAATCCGTTCCGGGCATATAACTTTCCCATGCGTAACGAAAACTGCCGGATACCGAAAAGGCCCAGCCTTTCCGGTTCATGGCCCTGCTATGCGTAAACTGGTAACGATGCGAGAATAAACGGTTGCTGCTGGTATATCCCAACTGTGTTCCCGCCCTTTGACGGGATGCACGCATATCCATTGCCGTAAGGCTTCCTACATTACCAAAACCCAGTTCCGAAGCCTGCCATCCCAACACCTGCTGGTTATTACGCGTAACTTCATTCAGACCGCTCCACAAACTCCATTGGGTACTGCCATCATCCGGGTTCTGCATAGGCAACCCATTGATCTGCGTGCTGAACAGATCCGACGGGTATCCCCGCATCCGGAAACGCATCGCCGAAAAATGAAAAGAAGCCATCGATGCCAGTATATCACGATTGGCAGATAAAGCCGAAGGCACAAACAGCTGCGCAGTCTCTGAACGCTCCGTTTCATTCAATGTAATGATGGGCAACTCATACACCTGCTCCTCTTTCAGTAAGGCAACAGTGTTACTATCTGTAAACCTGTTTTTTGTTTTTTTGGTTGGATCAGTCGTCTGTGCATACAAGCCCCCGCAAATACACAGCAAGATCCCTACCCATGATAGCTTCTGCATGGTGGCGATTTTTTTCAATAAATAATGCGGGAACAGACAGTAAAACGAATCAGGAAATAAAAATAATTCTTTGTTTTTCCTGCGCAAGAAAAACCAGGAAAAATGCGGTAAATACGCTACCGCAAAAGGGTAACTAACGGTAGGTTTGTTATAGCCATTAGTTATGAGAATACTATTCGCCTGTATATTGCTGCTGCTGTTATACCAGCCCATAAAAGCGCAAACCCATCGTTACAAAGCCTGTGTGGTCGCTTTTTATAACCTCGAGAATTTTTACGACACTATCAACAATCCGCTGGTAAATGATGAAGACTTTACCCCCACCGGTGCCAAACACTACACTAAAGAGATCTACCTCGATAAAATAGAAAAACTCGCCACCGTCATCAGCCAGATCGGAACAGAGATCAGTCCCGCCGGCCCGGCCCTTCTCGGTGTTGCCGAAATTGAAAACGATACCGTTTTGCAGGCACTTATCCATCACCCTTTCCTCGTACAAAGACATTACCAGATCATCCATTTCGACTCCCGCGATGCCCGGGGTATTGATGTGGCACTCTTATACAATCCATCCATCTTCCTTGCCGAAAAAGCCGCCAAACTTTTTGTGCCGCTTCCCGGCAACAGCAAAGAAGCATATTATACCCGCGATATTTTATATACAACCGGCTGGCTGGCCGGCGAGCGGATCCATGTGTACGTAAACCACTGGCCCAGCCGCCGGGGTGGCGAAGAAAGAAGTTCACCCGCCCGCGAAGCTGCCGCCAGGGTTTGCAAAAACCACTTCGATTCCATCCTCCAACAGGAACCACAGGCCAGGATCATTGTTATGGGCGATCTGAACGACGACCCCGACAGTCCCAGCATCACCCAGACCCTGGCCGCCAGCCCCACTATCGCCCAAACCCGGCCCGGTCAGCTGTTCAATCCCTGGACCCGCTGGTACCGCAACGGCATCGGCACCCTGGCCAACCGCGACAGCTGGGGCCTCTTCGACCAGATCCTGGTATCCCATGCCTGGTTACCACCCGTCAGGCAAGGCTTTTTCTTCCATAGCCAGCATATCTTCCACCCTGCCTATCTCACTGAAAATACCGGCCGCTACAAAGGCTATCCCATGCGTACCTGGGACGGTAATACCTACCGCGGCGGCTACAGCGACCACTTCCCCACCTATATCGTATTACTAAAAAACTTAAAATAAGGGGCCTTCCCGGTAAATAAAGAGGGAAAGAGTCAAAAAACTCCTGACTCCAGACTCCTAACTCCAAACTTTTCCTTACTTTTGCAGCCCCAAATCTGTATTTGGCAGATTCTTTCCACCGGGCTTCCGGAGCGGATTGACCACTGGGATAAACCAATTTAAAACCTAAAAATTCAGGTAATGAACAGTTACGAATTGATGGTGATCTTTACTCCGGTACTGTCTGAAGAAGACTTCAAAGCTTCTCAGAAAAAGTATTCCGACCTGATCGCCGAACTGGGTGGTGCAACCGTGCACAGCAACCCATGGGGCTTAAAATCCCTCGCTTACCCTATCCAGAAGAAAACAACCGGTATCTACTGGTTACTGGAATTCCAGGGACCTTCAGACCTTAACGAAAAACTGAAGATCCAGATGTTGCGCGATGAGCAGATCATGCGCCACATGATCACCCGTCTCGATAAATACGCCGTCGAGTACAATCACGTGAAAAGAAATGGCGGATTTGCAATGCAAGACAAACAGGAGGCTTAATCATGGCAAAGAACGAAATCAAATACCTGACGGCCATCAAACAGGAGAAGCCCAAGAAAAAATTCTGCCGCTTCAAAAAATATGGCATCAAATACGTGGATTACAAGGATGTAGAATTCCTGAAAAAATTCATCAACGAGCAGGGTAAATTGTTACCACGCCGCTTATCCGGAAACTCGCTGAAATACCAGCGTAAAGTACAGGATGCAGTGAAAAAAGCCCGTCAGATGGCCCTGTTACCTTACGTAACCGATTTATTAAAATAGAATTCATTAGTAACCTTCCCTAATCCTGCCAACAGCGGGAGACAGTCAACAAAGCGAAAGCCGACTGGGCTCTTGGGACTAAAACAAATATCATGCAAGTAATCTTAATTCAAGACGTAGATAACCTGGGTGGACGTAACGAACTGGTAACCGTGAAAAACGGTTATGCCCGTAACTACCTGATCCCTCAGAAATTTGCGGTAGAAGCCAGCGCTTCTAACCTGAAGCAATACGAAGAGCGTCTGAAAGTGATCACCAAGAAAGAAGCCGCTATGCTGGCCGAACTCAATAAAGTGATTGATGTACTGAAAGCATCTGCAGTGTCTATCGGCGCCAAAACCGGTACCAGCGGCAAGATCTTCGGTAGCGTTACCTCTTTACAGATCGCCCGCGCTATCCGCGACCAGAAAGGTTACGAGATCGACCGCAAGCGTATCGCCATCGTAGACGAAGTAAAAGAACTCGGTACACACAAAGCAACCATCGATTTCGGTAACGGAAACGTTGTAGAGATTGATTTTGAAGTAGTTGCAGAGTAATTGCACCCGAATCGCATAAAAAAAGCCTGTTCTCCGGAACGGGCTTTTTTGTGTCCGGGCACCAGGTTCTCCTGGCATCGCCTGTTGTGTCACTCACTTCAGGGTTCCGGGCATCAATCAGCAGGCCAAAAATGGCTTTCCCGGGCTTTTCCGAAAACCCCAAAAAAAATAGGGCAATTCAACAAAATCCCTATCTTCGGGAGTCCAATGACAGTTCTTCCATATTCCAGAAGGTTTTAAACGTAAATGCTTCCAGGTTTTTGGTTACTGTTTTACTCATTGGTTTTTGATCATTTAATTTTTTTAAGAACATGAACATTTACGTTGGAAATCTGAACTGGAATATGTCCAGCGAAGACCTGCAGAACCTGTTTACCCCGTA
>SCVK01000189.1 GCA_004297075.1 Chitinophagaceae bacterium | reverse complement strand
CCGGAATACATTTTTCCCTATTTTTGCAACCCCATAGCGGGAAATTCCTCCTTAGCTCAGTTGGTTAGAGCATCTGACTGTTAATCAGAGGGTCTCTGGTTCAAGTCCAGAAGGGGGAGCAGAAAAAAATAAAAAAGGGTTATACTTTGATAGTATGGCCCTTTTTAAATTCCTGCTTATCAAAACCAGTTCGATCAAATTTGGACAATTCCATATTAGAATATCCTACCTCAATACTCAATGTTAAACCGTCGCAGCAATTAGTCCTACTTGCAAAAGTCCCGCAAAAGCGTGAGGTGCTATTTCTCCACAGGATCTTTTCATTCGGGGCTTTGACAATCAAAATAGATTATTCAAATAATTTACCTTGATTTTCGTTTGTATTTGATCTTCTTGTCCTGAATGGGATATCACGAAATTGATTTTTAAATTCTGAATCAAAATTTCGTCCTTTTCCGTACGCAGAAGTTTTTTTATTGATGCTTATTTCTGCCAGGAATTCATCTTGCAGCAGACCCCGCAAGTCCGATCTGGCAGTTTGGTTGGAAACACCCAATCTTGCTTCAACATCTTTTGCAGTCAATAATAAAGAGGGCTCTTCATATATCCATTTCAAGATCAGCGCTTGCCGATCGTTGACATTATCCAATTTAAGAAACTCAGAGACTTGACGTTTTTCATGTATCTTTCTTTGAATATATTCTCGTAAACTATCAAATGCCAATCGCATTGTTCTAACCTGATACGAAATAAAATATGTCAAATCATTATCGTCTGTTTCTGTAAACAAATAGGCTTTCGCGTACTGAACCTTAGAGCGAAGTATAAGCCTCGATATCGACAAATACTCTGTTAACCAATAACCTTTTTTTAACAGATACCAATAAAACAAGGCTCTAGCTGTTCTCCCGTTACCATCAGCGAAAGGATGAATGAATCCAATCATAAAATGAATAATACATCCTTTGATTATTGGATGCATGAATTCGCCATTATTTTCTTCGTTAAAAAAATCACATAGGTCTTCGATTAATTTAGGTAATTCATCAACGATTGGTGGACGATAAACAATCTCATTGTCAACAGAATCTACAACATTAATATCATTCGACCTTCTGAATTGACCTTCTTCGTCATGATTGTCAAGTGTATCAGTCGTAATAAGCCTATGTACTTCCAGCAGCTTCTGTGTAGTGAGCTTTTGATCTTTGATTTCAAGAATTCGTTGAATTGTTTGGTAATTGTTCGCAATCATCTGCTCGGATCTGTTTCTCGGATTTCTCCGCTTGCGTAACATATCCTTTGCCTGTTTATGTGTTGTAACAGCTCCTTCAATCTGACTCGATGCAATAGCTTCCTCCATGATTGAGCTAATCAGATATCTGTGTTTATCGTCACTTGCAATTAGACTTCTTGTTTCGAGAGAGCCCCCAATATTGAGATCTAAAAAATGCAAAATGGCTTGTATCCTCGCTGGCAATGACCATCCGAATTTATATCCACCCATACTTATTTTGTATGGCGATTGCAATCTTCTGAATTTTGCAAAGGACCATGCTTCTATGGGGTTAACTCCCTCTGGCATATCCATATATTTTACCTTATCCCAATAGAAATATTCTTCATTAATCTTGTTTATCAGGTGGTTGAAATCAGGATTTGTAACCAGCTCTAATAACCTTTCATGACTAAATTCATTAATTGAAATCAGTATTGGTTTCTCTAATTCTCTCATAATATTTCAAAATTTATTATAAATTGAGATATTTAAAGACATTTAATTGCTCATATTATTAGCAATATATCCAAATTTTATATAAATTTGGATATTTTTACAAGAATTAGATCGATTTTATCACAACGATAACCCTGCCAGCGGTTCTGGTAGAATTTATCGGAGGGGGACGCTGTGGCACTATGGCGCAATAATTTGTATTTTTCAAGGAGAATTACGCTATTCAATCAAGATGCAACTTCTAACCCAAAGTCTTCGCCAGAGGCGTAAGATAATAGGAGAAGTAATAGCTGCATCTTTCGTCAATAAGGGGAGCAATATTAATTAAAAGGGTTATACTTGAATAGTGTAACCCTTTTACTATTTATGAATAAGTTTTCTCAAATATTCAACTCGAAGTTGTACCAATTTTCTACTTTTTTTCTAATACTACTTTCTGTAAACTTGAAGGGACAGTCAGTTCATAACCGGAATTGGGAGTATTCTAAAGTTGTTTATACCTCTTCGACCAAAAACTCAACAGTCATTACAAATAGTTTACCCAGGGGAGGAGGCCTCGTGTACCATAAAGGGAAAGAATACAATTATTTTATTTTTTGGGCCAACATACGTAATGAATCTACCTCGCCGTTAGAATTACAAATTAAATTTCCGACACTTAATTTTTTCAATTCCAACAAATCACACTTTATAGTGGCCTTTACTAAAGCTAAAATGACATTTGACAAAGTGCAAGATTTCGACTATGGACTCACTGATTTACCTTCTCTTTTAAACAACGAATCAAATCAATTAAAGACTGTTAAAAACAGTATTTTATCCAAAAAAGAGTATTTGTTTTACATCCCAATTTTCATTCATAAAACAAAATGGCCGGTCAGGGCAGAATTTATATTAAAAGATAAAAAACTATTTTACAAAATAACAGCTGGTACAGATACTGTTATGGTTCCTTGTGGAGGAATTAATTTTTTACATTAAAGAAACCGGTTTTTTGAATTTAATGCCAATTATTTATTTTTTTACTGTCTCTGTTCACCAGCGGTTTGGAGGTCTATGGGCAACCCATTGCATTAACGCCAAACAAACTGACTCCCGTTCAGGTAATGATGAAAGCGGTTGAACTGGATGGCAGAAAAGCCATCCGGGTAACAAACGATACATCCGTTAAAAAAGATGACGAAGCTACATTTGTGAGGATAAATGAGGTACACTTTAAGAATGGCAGTATCGAAGTTAACCTGTTAAGCAGATTGCTCCCCGATGCGCCCGCACACGCACGTGGATTTATCGGTATTGCTTTCCGTATTAATGAAACCAATGACCGGTTTGAATGTATCTATATCCGCCCCACCAACGGCAGGGCCGAGCAGCAGTTGCGGAGAAACCGGTCTGTGCAGTATTTTTCTTTCCCCGATTTTAAATATGACCGATTACGAAAGGAAAGTGCCGGTGAATATGAGAGTTATGCAGATATGGGACTGAACGAATGGATACAATTGAGAATTGAAGTAAAGGGAACCCGTGCAAAATTATTTATCAATAATCAGGCACACCCCTCTTTAATTGTAAATGATCTGAAACTCGGAGAACAAACCAGTGGGGCAATCGGTTTGTTTGTGGATATTGGTACCGAGGGATTTTTAAAGGATCTGACCATCAAAAACCAATAACTTTTAGAAAGTGTAGAACGTTCCAAAAGTTTGTGTTCGCAGAATACGTTTAACTTTTTATATTTTTAATCTATGCCACTTTTAACCGCTGCACCCATCCTTGCTTTTCTGGAACAGCAGCCCACTATCAGTTTTTATGAAAAACTGGGCTTTACCTGTAATGCCAACTGGGATGGTTACCTGATGTTTCACCGTGACCAGATCAGTATTCATTTATGGCGCTGCGATGATGAGAATATTCCGAAAAATACCGGCTGTTATATTTATGTAGATGAAATAGATGCATTATACAAAGAATGCAGCGATCTCGGTATCGTACATCCTAACGGGAAATTAGAGACCAAACCCTGGAAACTCCGGCAGTTCAGCATACTGGATAACAGCGGCAATATTATTCATTTCGGCCAGCACCTGGTATGATCAGGTTACCGGCACTATCAGGTCAATAGTCGGCAAAATTGATTCAACCGATTGAAAATCAATTAACAAGAGACTACAACGCTGCCATCAACACCCGCCCTTCCCCTTATTGGTTAATACAAAGCCAAAAACCCGAATAGATTTGGTGAATCAGGATTTTCTATTAACTTTGAATTACAAAGTACTTTTAAAACACAAAATTATACAAATGAATTACAGACAACTGATCATAAACCTGCTGGGGTGGATCTGCGGGATCTTGTTCTCTGCCATCGGTATCGTGAATATGTTCTGGGGTAACGATGCCGTGTTCGGTATATTCCTGTTTGCCCTTTCCCTGGTGTACTATCCGCCTTTGTATGCCCTTTTCCGGAAACTGACCGGCTACGGTATACATGGTGCACTGAAAATTGCCCTTGTCGTATTCATTATCTGGGCAAGCGTGGGTGTGGGTGAATTATTTGATAAGATAGACCTGATGCTGCAATCGTTTTAAATCATTTTACACGCTTCTTATACCAGTTAGAACTTTCTACCTTAAAATCTTTCAGATGAATCAACAACAGGAACAGTTAGATGCCATCCGCGATATCAGGAACCTAATGGAACGCTCCTCCCGGTTTTCGTCGCTGAGCGGACTGGCCGGCATTATTGTGGGGATATTTGCACTGGGCGCTATCGCAGTGGCCTATCTGGTGCTAAGTATTTCACCGCTTGAACCCGGATATTACTCCCTCATACAACAGGAATCTGCTGTAACTGGTTTCAGCCTCTTTGACTTACTGGCCGCCGATTTCGGATTTGTATTGTTACTCTCGCTGCTTACAGGAATCTACCTGTCTATTCGCAAAGCCAGGAAACAAAACCTGCCGGTTTGGGACGCTACCGCCAAACGAATGCTCCTGAACCTGTTCATTCCATTGGTAACAGGCGGCATCTACTGCCTGATCCTGCTGTACCAGGGTCAGCCGGCCCTGGTGCTTCCGGCTACTTTACTCTTTTACGGGATGGCACTATTACATGCCAGTAAATATACCCTCAATGATATCCGCTACCTGGGTGTACTGGAAGTGGCTCTTGGACTGGTCGCTTCTTTTTTTACAGACTACGGTCTGCTGTTCTGGGCATTGGGATTCGGCATTCTCCATATAGTATACGGCATCAGGATTTACTTTAAATACGAGAAGTGAAAAATTATATAGAAGAATTAAATAAGGCTTTTGAAAGCAGGATGCGGTTGGGCATTATGTCGATCCTGATGGTGAACGACTTTATTGACTTCGGCACGCTCAAAGAACAACTGCAGATCACCGATGGTAATCTGGCCAGTCATTTGAGTGCCCTGGAAAAACTGCAATACATAGAAGTGAGAAAACAATTCATCGGCAAAAAACCCAACACGTCGTATGCAGTAACCGAGGCCGGTAAAAAAGCATTTAGTGAACACCTGACGGCGCTCGAAAAATTAATCAAACAATCTATCTAACAGACATCTTTTACTCCTGCACTAAACAATTCACCCATGGAAGCAATCACGCAACAAACCAGCCCGGAATTCAATACCGTTAAGGAAGAGATCCTCCAGCACATAAACAATCCCAAACAACTGGAAAAACTATACCGCAAAAATAAAACGGGTTTTCAACGCGTATTCAATGCCGTGTACCCCGATATACAGACACATACCAGCGCCCAGGTATGGAACGAACGGTTGAATTTTGAGCAGGGAGACCTGTTTCTCGGCCCTAAAAAAGAAATGGGCTTTGTATTGCTGGCTGCACTGGTTACCGGGCTGCTGGCCAAAATCCCGGATTTCACCGGCATCAATGCGGATCATTTTTTCATGCGCAATATCAGTCTGGTAGGATTTCCGATGTTGCTGGCTTATTTTTTATGGAAACAAAAGACTAACATCAACCAGCTACTGGTACCACTGCTTGCTGTTATCCTCTCGGCCCTCTATATTAATTTCTTACCCAATAATCCGGCGAGTAATTCCATTGTGCTCGCCTGCATTCACCTGCCTGTTATTTTATGGACCCTGTTGGGCTATAGTTTTGCCGGTGGCAACTGGAAAAGTCATACGCAACGGATCGATTTCCTGCGTTTTAATGGAGACTTTGCGGTGATGGCCGCCCTGCTGGTGTTGGCAGGTATTTTGTTTACCGGTATTACCATTGGGTTATTTGAACTGATCGGTTTGCATATCCAGGAGTTTTATGCAAAACATATCGTTATATGGGGCGTCTCGGCTATCCCGATCCTGTCTACCTACCTGGTAGTAAACAACCCGCAACTGGTTAATAAAATCTCGCCACTGATTGCCCGAATTTTTACGCCGCTGGTTTTTGTTACCCTGCTGGTATTTCTCATAGCGATCATTTATACCGGCAAAAATGTATATAACGACAGGAATTTTCTGTTACTCTTTAATGGACTACTGATCGCTGTAATGGCCATCATTCTATTTTCTGTAACAGAAATTACCAAAAACACAGCAGGTAAACTTAGCCTGTTTATTTTATCCGGCCTTTCCCTATTGACCATCATATTAAATGGTATTGCGCTTTCTGCCATTGCTTTCCGCCTGAGCGAGTTTGGTATTACGCCCAACAGGATAGCGGTACTGGGTGCTAACCTGTTGATATTTGTAAATCTGTTGTTTGTAGCTTATCAACTATTCCGGATCCTGAAAGCGAAAGCCAGTGTGCAGCAATTAGAAAACAGTATAGCCCAGTTTATACCCGTATATGGGATCTGGAGTGTATTGGTTACTTTTCTTTTCCCGCTGTTGTTCAGTTTTGCTTAAAGACCATGCCAGACGAAGTATACTACAATGTGATTTATGTTTATTTTTTATCGGGCAACCGGAAACATTAGAACAAGATTATGAATCAAAAGAAAACGGTTCGGTAAATGGTGGTGTACCAACCCTTTCTTTCACAAACCGTTTATCCGGTAAAAAACGGGCTCCCTGTATGCAGCCTCTCCGCTAGTAAAAACAGTATTATTTTTGAACCATGAACCCCAAGGTTAAAATATGCTGTATCAGTTCTGTGGAAGAAGCCCGGATAGCGGTAGAACATGGTGCCTCTGCATTGGGCCTGGTAGCGAGAATGCCGAGCGGTCCCGGCCCCATTGCGGATGACTTGATTCTATCTATTGCGAGAACAGTGCCGCCACCCATTGCCACTTTTATGTTAACGAGCGAAACAGCTGCTCAGGCAATTATAGCACATCATCGAAGAACCCTCACCAATACCATCCAGATCGTAGATGAACTGGCAGAAGGAAGCTACGAAGAAATCAAAAGAGAGCTACCCACCATTAAACTCGTACAGGTAATACATGTGATAGATGAAAGCTCCGTGGATGAAGCCATCCGCATAGCCGCATCGGTAGATGCATTATTACTCGACAGTGGTAATCCCAAAGCCGCCATCAAAGAACTGGGCGGAACAGGAAGGGTACATAACTGGGGCTTAAGCAGGAAAATTGTAGAACAGAGTAAGGTTCCGGTATTCCTGGCGGGAGGTATTACTGCCGACAACGTAAAAAAAGCCATAGACGAAGTAAACCCTTTCGGTATCGATCTCTGCAGCAGTGTAAGAACCAACGGGAAATTAGATCCCACGAAACTGGAACGTTTTTTCGCAGCTTTTTAGCCATCCCCCTCCTTCCTGCCCTCTTTGTGCACAGAACACAGTACCAGCAAGGGTTCCCGCCTGTTCAAAACATGACTTCCATCATCTTTTCAGCCACTGAACAGGGGTAGTTTTGTATACTACTAACAGCAGCATTTTCTGCTGTTACACAGTTTTTTGTTGCTCCAGTGTTTTCTCATCCACCTAAAACCACGAAAATGAGAACGATACATTTCTTTCCCGTTCACCTGCTGCTGATACCAGGTTTGTTATTGTTGGCGAGTACCTCCTGCAAAAAATCAACGGGCACGCTGAGCCCGGCTATTGAAAAAGTGTACACTACCGTTGACAGAACTATTGTACCCGTCAATGCATATACTTTTCCCTTGCTGATTGGTCCGAATGAGGTTACCAAATTCTCACAGTATGGATTTGGTTTCTGGGGATATGGACCCGGTGTACCCTACCAGAAAAGACTTGATCTGATGCCTGCTGGTTATACCGGTGATAATGTG
>SCVK01000188.1 GCA_004297075.1 Chitinophagaceae bacterium | reverse complement strand
CATTTTGTTATCCATGTGCAATCGCAATCAACGCTACTTATTTTTAAAAGCTGCCAGCCAGTTAAACTCCTCTTTCGGTTTCTCGATGATCTTTTTACGGATCAGGATCATTTCCAGCATAGCTTTTGACCGGGTATACTGGCTTCGGCTGGTGCTTTCTTCGATATCGAGCATGGCGCCGATCTCTTTGTGGCTGTAACCTTCCAGTGCGTACAGGTTTAATACTGTACGATACCCGATGGGTAATAAACGGATACATTCAATGATCTGTCTTGCCTGCATGATAGAAGGAACAGTTTCCTCTTTTACATGCAATGAATTGGCATAAGCCAGGTCAACGCTCTCGTTGAACTTCTTGTGCTTTTTCAGGAAGTTGATGCAGGTGTGTACAATGATCCGCCTGATCCAGCCCTCAAAAGCGCCTTTGTTCTGAAATGTATGTATCTGGGTAAATACTTTAATGAACCCCTCCTGCAACATGTCTTCTGCATCTTCACGGCTTTGCCCGAAACGGTAACAAACGCTCAGCATTTTGGGGCTATAGCGGTTGTACAGCTCGCGCTGTGCGGCAGGGTCGTTGTGTAAACAGCCGGTAATAATGGCTTGTTCCGTCATGGAGGGAAAATGTTTACCCTAAATATAGGACATTATTCCGTTTTGAATGCTGCATTATCGGGGCAAAAAAACAGGGTACTCGATGAGCAGGAACCGAAAATCAGGGGTAAATTGTTTTTTTAGGTGGTCAGGCAACAGTTAGTGGCTGCGCCGAATCCTATTAACACCCCGTTAACAGCATTTTATGGACAGAAGATCCTTTTTAACATCCACTATCCCCTCTTCTGGTTCAGGCAGGGTAAAAACAGCGCCCTTGCCCCCTCCTAATGGTGGACTGGCGCCTTTTACCGGTGCCTGGACAGAGAATGAGGTCATCCATTTGTTGAAAAGAACCCTTTTTGGTGTTACCAGGGCCGATATCAATTATTTTAGAACACTGAGTTTACAGCAATCGGTAGATGAACTCCTGAACCCCACTGCACCACTCCCGGATCTTCCTGTAAAAGAATATACTGTTCCTGCCGGTGCCACCAATCCGGATACCAATATTGCCCAGGGTTCTACCTGGGTACTGGATGTAAATAACGATGGAACGGTGAACAGCCTGCGGATGAATTCCTTCAAAAAATGGTGGATGGGGGTAATGATTAATCAGGACAGAAGTATCCGCGAGAAAATGACGCTTTTCTGGCATAACCATTTTGCCACTGAAACCGGTACTATTGGTAATGCACAATATGTATTCAAACATCATTTGCTGCTGAGAACCTATGCATTGGGCAATTTTAAAGCATTAACCCGTGCCGTTACCATCGATCCCGGCATGCTGGTATACCTGAATGGAGAACGCAATACCAAGAGTGCACCGGATGAGAATTACGGACGGGAACTGCAGGAATTATTCTGCTGCGGAAAAGGCCCGGGCTCGCAGTACACCGAAGATGATGTAAAAGCCGCCGCCCAGGTATTAACGGGCTGGCGCAACGATGCTGCCAGCATTTCTTCTTATTTTGATGTTAAACGTCATGATACAGGTAACAAAACCTTCTCTGCTTTTTATGGCAATACCGTTATACAAGGCAAAAACAGCGCCACCGCCGGCGATGAAGAACTGGATGCTTTACTCGATATGATTTTTGCAACACAGGAAGTAGCGAAATATATCAGCCGCAGGTTATACCGCTGGTTTGTGTACTATGATATCGATAGTACTGTGGAAGCCAATATCATCACGCCCATGGCCGATCTGCTGAGGGCGAATAATTATGAGATCAAACCGGTGTTAAGTGCCTTGCTCAAGAGCGAGCATTTCTTTGACGTACTGGCCAAAGGCTGCCAGATCAAAAGTCCGGTAGACCTGGTAGTGGGTACCTGCCGTGAATGGCAGGTGGCATTTCAACCCTCGGCTGATTATCTCACCAACTACGGTTTCTGGAGTTATCTCGTAAACTGGGCCAATAATATGCAGCAGAGTATTGGTGATCCGCCGGATGTGAGTGGTTGGAAAGCGTATTACCAGGAGCCCCAGTTTTATGAAGTGTGGATCACGAGTGATACACTGCCCAAGCGTAACCAGTTTACCGATACGATGGTGCAGAACGGCTATACCTTCAATGGGAAAAAGTTGTTTATTGATGTAACGGAATTTGCCAAAACATTACCGAAGCCGGAAGACCCCAATGTACTGATCGATGATATCCTGAAACTGATTTACCGCATCGATCTTTCGGCGGCTTCGAAAAACCAGCTGAAAACAGATATCCTGCTGGGTGGGCAGGCTTCAGATTATTACTGGACGGATGCCTGGAATGTATTCATCAACAACCCGGGTAATACATCCAATACCACTACCATCAGGAATCGTTTGCGCGACCTGATAAAATATTTTATGAACCTGGCCGAATACCAATTGGCTTAAAAAAGAGCGGATGAAAAGAAGAGATTTTTTACGCAAATCCTTGCCTGCCGGTGTTTTACTCCCTTCTTTGGTGAGTGGTTTTTCGTTCAGGGCATTTGGTGCCGATGCAGATATCATGCAATCACTGATGTTGCCTGTTACCGAAACGGATCATGTATTTGTGATCATACAGCTGAACGGGGGTAATGATGGATTGAATATGGTGGTGCCGATTGAGAATTTTAACAGTTATGTAAACGCACGCCAGAATATTTATATCCCCGAAAAAAGCCTGCTGGCTTTAAATGGAAAAGCAGGTCTGCACCCGGCTATGACCGGTTTAAAAGCCATGTATGATAAAGGGCACCTGAAAGTGGTGCATTCTGTCGGGTATCCGCAACCCAGTTTCTCCCATTTCCGCGCCACCGATATCTGGATGAGCGGAAGCGACAGCAATGAACTGGTGAATACGGGTTGGGCAGGTCGTTATCTCAATTATGAATATCCCAATTTCCCGAATGGTTATCCAAATGCCAGCATGACGGATCCCTTGGCCATTCAGATTGGTTCATCTACCTCACTTACGCTGCAGGGACCGGCGGTAAGTATGGGCATGAGCATAAGCAATACCAGCAATTTTTATAACCTCATCAATGGTATACAGGATCCGGCACCGAATACACCGGCCGGAAAAGAGTTAACTTTTATCCGCCAGATCTCACAGCAAACACAACAATATGCTACCGTGATCAAAGCGGCGGCTACGAATACGGTACA
Source organism: Chitinophagaceae bacterium (assembly GCA_004297075.1). Lineage (GTDB taxonomy): Bacteria > Bacteroidota > Bacteroidia > Chitinophagales > Chitinophagaceae > Sediminibacterium. The sequence goes on along the minus strand of SCVK01000188.1, from coordinate 4,633 downwards.
GCAGGTCAGTTATCCGATCAAAAATTCACTGGGCGACCAGTTGAAAATTGTGGCAAGACTGATCAAAGGCGGATTAAAGACAAGGATCTACATGGTAAATTACGGTGGCTTTGATACACACTCTGCCCAGGTGGATAGTGTAGATAATACCAAGGGTGCACATGCCAACCTGCTCATGAATGTGAGTGATGCCATTAAAGCTTTTACAGACGACCTGAAATTCCTGGGGGTGGATGACCGCGTAGTGGGTATGACGTTCTCAGAGTTCGGACGACGCATCAAGAGTAATGGAAGCGATGGTACCGACCATGGTTCTGCCGCGCCGCTTTTTGTATTTGGTAAAAATGTGCTGGGAGGTGTACTGGGCGATACACCTATTATACCGGCCAATACTACGGTTAGTTCCAACCTGCCTTTCCAGTACGATTTCAGGAGTATTTATGCCACGATCCTGTCGAACTGGTTATGTGTGAATGATGATGACCTGCAGCAGATCATGCTGAAGAACTACCAGGTACTTCCGCTGGTGAATGCAGGTGGTTGCAAAAAAGCCGTGAACCTGTCGGGCGATATGCTGATCAGTAATTATCCCAATCCTTTTGTAACATCTACGGTGATCACTTTTACCACTGCAGGCGGACATACCCTGATCCAGATCATTGATACAACCGGCAGGGTAGTGGCCAATCTCACCGATAAGGAATATGCAGCCGGTACCTATACGGTGGTATTCAATGGCGAATCCCTGCCAACCGGGGTATATTATGCCCGTTTGCAGAACCTGGCCACCCAGCAGGTAAGGGCCATGCTGAAACTGCGATAACCGGTTCCTAAAAAATCCACAAAAAATCCGGGAGGGTATGGATGTGATGCAAAAGCCCCTACATTTGCAACAACGTAACAAAATTACCCCTGGCTAAGAACATTACGATACGGCATGTGTTGGCAGTCATCTTCCTGGTGCTGTTTGCCTATGGTATTACGCCAAAGATCACGCTGCATAACCTGGTAGCTTCGCACCGGGATGGCAGGGGAAAAACTTCGCTTCCTGATGCTAATTCTACCCAGCTAAGCAAAGCCGGTTTTAACTGCCAATGCGATAACCTGATCATTGAATCGCCGTTTGTAGCAGCAACAGAACCGCTGGTTATCACGCCGCAATATTCTTATCCTGTTTTCTGCGGTGCATTTGTGGCTGATGTCTATTCTTCAACTGTTTTCAGTTATTCTCTCCGGGGTCCTCCTGCCTGTTGATCGTTTCTGCTCCTTCACGGAGTTGTTTGGTTTTTCTTTACTGTAGTTGATTCACGATCATTCAGAACCCTTATTCTATTTATTATGAAACGCTTGAAGGCAAATAAATCTTTGTTCCTTTTATTTTTTTCAATACTGACAATCTCTTCTTTTGCAGCTGATGGGGCCAATGTGGTGCTCAGCGGCCGCGTAACCGATGCAAAAACAGGTAAACCATTGGTAGGGGCGGTTATTTACCTGCACGAAGCCAAAACGGGTACCCTAACGGATAATAACGGTAACTATAGTACTCCAACGATCCCTTCAGGTAAATACCTGGTAGAAGTATCTTTTATAGGATATACTTCCTTGCTCGAAACCATCGAGATAAGTGCTAACCAGGTGCACAATTTTGCCTTAAAAGTAACTTATATCGAAAATGAGGCGGTTACCGTAACGGGGGTAGCTTCTGTTACCAAAGTGCGGCAGTCGGCACAACCCGTTTCCATTATCAAACGCAGCGAATTACTGCAAACCAGTTCTACCAATGTGATTGATGCCTTAAGCCGCATTGTTCCGGGTGTATCTGGCCTGTCATCAGGTCCGGCCGTTTCCAAACCTGTTATCCGTGGTTTGGGCTATAACCGGGTAGTAACCGTACACGATGGGGTACGCCAGGAAGGGCAACAGTGGGGCGATGAACATGGGATCGAGATTGATGAATACAGTATCCAGAAAGTGGAAGTATTAAAAGGGCCGGCATCTTTGTTATATGGAAGTGATGCCATGGCCGGTGTGATACATCTTATCACCAATGCGCCGGTAGAACAGGGAACCATTAAAGGAAACCTGCTGGCTACTTATACAGATAACAATCGCTACTGGGGTGGGAGCGGTAATCTGGCCGGACATTTGAAAAATGGTTTCAACTGGAATGTATATGCCACTTCCAAATCTGCTGCGGATTACAGCAATGCGTATGATGGCAAAGTATTCAACAGCCGCTTTTTTGAAAAGAATTTTGGCGGATATGTGGGTATCAATAAATCATGGGGCTATAGCCATTTACTCGTAAGCAGTTTTAACCAGAAGCTGGGCATGGTTGAAGGCGCCCGCGATACGGTTAGCGGAAAATTCCTGATTTATCCAGAAACGGCTTACAGCCGCGAAGCCAATAGTGACGAACTGAACAGCCGAAACCTCTTTACACCTTATCAGCATATCAATCATTTTAAGATAGCATTGGATAATAATTTCGCCATTGGTAAAGACAGGCTTGCGGTGAATGTGGGTTACCAGCGTAACAAACGCTACGAGTTTGGTGATCCTGATGCGCGGTATACACCCGGGCTATTCTTTGATCTGAAAACCATTACCTACAGTCTGCAATACAATTTTTCGGAACAAAACGGCTGGAAGAGTTCGGTAGGTGCCAGCGGTATGTACCAGCAGAACCGCAACCGGGCAGAAGAAGTATTGATACCGGAATACAACCAGTTCGATATTGGTGCTTTTGTGTATACGCGTAAAACATTCAATAATAACCTGACACTGAGTGGTGGTTTCAGAGGCGATACCCGTAGTGTAACCGGTAAGGATTATCTCGAGAATGGTACCGTTAAATTTGCGGGCTTCAACAAATCTTTCAGCAATCTAAGCGGAAGTGTTGGGTTAAGTTATAACATGAATGAATCTGTAACCCTGAAACTGAATGTGGCCCGCGGTTACCGAGCCCCCAGTGTAAGTGAATTGGCGAGTAATGGCGCACATGAAGGAACGAACCGGTATGAGTATGGCGATAATAACCTGAAAACAGAAACTTCTTTGCAACTGGATGGTGGTATTGAAGTAAATACCCAACATTTCAATTTTACACTGAATGGATTTTATAATACGATCCAGAACTATATTTTCTACAGTAAGTTAGAAGCGGTGGGTGGTGGAGATTCGCTGGTGAATGTAGATGGGGAAGACCTGACCGGGTTCACTTTCCGCCAGGCGGCAGCCACTTTGGTAGGATTTGAAGTAAAGTTTGATCTGCATCCTCACCCGCTTGACTGGTTACATTTTGAAAATAGTTTTTCAATGGTGGCCGGACATTTCAATGAGAAGTTTGAAGGCGCCAACCGATTACCATTTATTCCTGCACCCCGGTTGGAGAGTGAATTAAGGGCCGATCTCATAAAAGCCGGCAAATCATTACGCAACCTATACTGCAAACTGGAGATGGATAATGTGAGTACACAGAACCGCATTTTCACAGCCTATAATACAGAAACCGTTACCAATGGATACACGCTGTTTAACCTGGGAGCCGGTACGGAATTTATGCGCAAAGGAAAAACCCTGTTCAGTCTGAATCTTTCTGTGAATAATGTATTTGATGTGTCTTACCAGAATCACCTTAACCGGTTAAAGTATACCGATCTGAATGTGGTAACCGGCCGTACGGGTGTGTTCAATATGGGACGTAATATCAGTCTCAAAATCAATGTGCCACTGGAGTTTAAAGCCGGTTAACATTACCAGTTAACAATCAGTTTTACAGCCAGGTTTCTGCCCATATTATAGATCCCGGAACGGCCATTGGGAGCCGATTGGAAATACTCGAAATATTTCAAACGGTTCTGGTGCGATTGGTAAGCGGTGTTGAAGAGGTTATTGACATTGATGAATACCTGACAATTGCTTTTTTGGGTATCCTTGCCAATGCTGAATCCTATGCCCATATTTACCAGCGTGTAACCTGGCGTGGCCGTTTCGGTATTGTCCACCGCATAAAAACGGTTCTGTGTGGCAGCCGTTTCTACTTCTGTTTGCAGGTAAGCATCGGATACAAAACGGGTTAGCCGAGGCAGTAAAAAACGTATCCGGCTCACAGTTCGGAAAGGCGGAATCAGCGGGAGATGCCGCGCCGCATCGCCCAATAGTTTCAGGGTAGGCTGATCTGTGTTGATTCCCCTGATGGCAGACAGGTTATGCTGGAACTGCAGCCAGGCCAATTGTTTGGGATGATAACTGATATTGGCCTCTGCACCGTATAACAAAGCACTGCCCTGTTTATACTGATACGTAAAATTACCGGGCACCAGTTCCAGCGGCTGACCACTGGCATCAAACAGTTTCTGAAAGAAGATATAATTGTTGATGCGGTTATGAAATAATTCAAGGTTTGCGTCCCAGTCTGCATCACTGTAAAACAATCCCAGGTCTGCCTGCCAATTATATTCCGGTGTAAAGTTGCGGTTGCCGATATAATAAATATGGGCACCCGGATCCAGTCCGTCAGAACCGATCTCGGGAATCGAAGGACTCCGGTAACCACTGGCAATATTAGCTTTGAGCGTAACAGTGTGCGATATATTATGCACCATGCCGATGCTGCCTGATACGCCACTGA
>SCVK01000022.1 GCA_004297075.1 Chitinophagaceae bacterium | reverse complement strand
TTTTTAACTTCCCTGTCTCATCATTAACAAAACACAAATCCATACCATCATGGCAAAAGCAAGTAAAAAAAAGGCCGTTAAGAAACCCGCCAAAAAAGCCGCCCCTAAAAAAGCAGTGAAAAAAGCTGCTAAGAAAGTTGCTCCCAAAAAAGCAGCCAAAAAAGCGCCCGCTAAGAAAAAAGCAGCTGCCAAAAAAACTGTAAAAAAAGCAGCGAAGAAAGCGCCTGCTAAAAAAGCACCTGCCAAGAAAAAAGCAGCCGTGAAAAAAGCAGTAAAAAAAGCCGCTGCTAAAAAAACGTCCAAGAAAGCCGCCCCAAAAAAGGTAGCCAAAAAAGCACCAGCGAAAAAAGCGCCCGCCAAAAAAGCGGCTCCTAAAAAAGCAGCCAAACCTGTTGTCAAAAAACCGGCACCCAAGAAAAAGCCAGCTGCTAAAAAACCAGCACCTGCACCGGTTGCTGCACCCGTAGTAACACCCGCACCTGTAGAAACGCCTGCTGCTCCCGCAACAGAAACACCTTCTTCAGACGGTACCCTGTTTGGATAAATTCATCCACAGACAAAAAACTGAACTCCCGTTATTTCCTGACGGGAGTTTTTTATTTCGCTGGTATTCCGGTTGGTTTTTCAAATATCTTTATCACAAAGCTTCCTTACCTCATCAAACTATTTTATGATGCGCTCTTTTTTACTCGCACTGGTTTGTATCTGCAGTATCGCTGCCACTGCACAAACCCCTTCTAAGATTGCCGAGAAAACAAAAAACATGAAACGTTACGATGGTTATTTCACTTTCTGGTGGGATGCCGGTAGCGGTAAGATCTGGTTACTGGTGGATAAGTTCAGCCAGGAATTCCTGTACGTGAACTCCTTGCCCGGCGGACTGGGCTCCAACGATATCGGCCTTGACCGTGGATTGATCGGCGGCACCAAAATTGTTGCCTTTCATAAAGTAGGCAAAAAACTCCTGCTGGTACAACCCAATTACAGCTATCGCGCCAGCGCTGCGGATAAAAATGAACAGCGTGCCGTAAAAGAATCTTTCGCACAGTCTACCATTGCTGCTTTTACAGTGGATGAAGAAGAAGGAGATAAAGTACTGGTAGATGCCACTGCCTTTTTTGTGCGCGATGCCCAGAATGTGGCCGACCGCATCCGGCTTCTGCGCCAGGGAACCTATACTTTCAGCGAACCACGCTCCGCCATCCACATCGCCAATACCCGGAACTTCCCGCTCAACAGTGAATTTGAAGCCACTATTACTTTCACCGGCGGTAGCGATGCGGGCCGTTATGTAACTACGGTTACCCCTTCGGCAGAAGCAATCACGGTAAGAATGCACCATTCTTTTGTGCAGTTGCCCGACAACAAATACAAACCCCGCCGCTATGATATCCGCAGCGGTTATTTCGGGATCTCCTATTTTGATTACAGCAGTCCGTTCACCGATAATATCGAACAGCAATTCATCTCCCGCCACCGGCTGGAGAAAAAAGATCCAACAGCGGCCGTAAGCGAACCCGTAAAACCGATCGTTTATTATTTAGACAATGGCACACCGGAACCCATCCGTTCTGCTTTGCTGGATGGTGCCCGCTGGTGGAACCAGGCCTATGAAGCTGCCGGTTTTAAAAATGCCTTCATCGTAAAAGTATTGCCCGATACTGCCGATGCGATGGATATCCGGTACAATATGATCAACTGGGTTCACCGCTCTACACGTGGCTGGAGTTATGGCGCCACCGTTACAGATCCCCGTACCGGTGAGATCATCAAAGGACAGGTATCACTCGGCTCACTGCGGGTACGCCAGGACTATCTCATTTTTACCGGACTGCTCTCACCCTATGAAACCGGTAAATCCGTTCCCGAAACCATGAAAGAAGCTGCCCTGCAGCGTTTGCGCCAGTTATCGGCACACGAGATCGGCCATACGCTGGGTTTGCAGCATAACTATGCTTCCAGCTTTAATAACCGCGCGTCGGTAATGGATTACCCGCATCCGAATGTGGTGTTGAACAGCAAGGGAGAGATCGATTTCAGCGAGGTATATACCAATGAGATAGGCGAGTGGGACAAACGTGCCATCACCTACGGATATGCTGATTTTACGCCAGGTACAGACGAGAACAAAGCCCTCAATACCTTACTGGAAGAAAATACGCAGAGAGGTTTACTCTTCATCGCCGATGCGGATGCCCGTGCTGCCAGTGGTTTTCATCCCAAAGCCCATTTGTGGGACAATGGTAATGATGCTGTAACAGAACTGAAAAATGTATTACAGGTCCGGCAGAAAGCCCTCGCCCAATTCTCTGAACAGGCCATCCGGATGAATACGCCTTTAACCCGCCTGGAAGATGTGCTGGTGCCAGTATACAACTACCACCGCTACCAGCTAGAAGCCATCTGTAAACTGATCGGCGGGATGAATTACAGTTACAGTGTTCGTGGCGATCAACAACCTACCCCACAGATCCTGTCAAAAGCCACACAGGAAAAAGCGTTACAGGCGGCAGTAGACTGTTTATCTCCCGATTTGCTGACCATGCCCGATAAGATCATGCAGTTGATCCCCCCGCGTCCGCCCATGTTGTACAATGTAGGCGAACTGTTTGCAAAAAGAACGGGAATGAGTTTTGACCCAGTAGCGGCTGCAGAAGTACTGGCCGATTTTGAACTGGCCTTTCTTTTTAACGCAGAAAGGGCCAACCGGCTGGTTCAATTCAAAGCGCAGGCAGGCACACCGGGCTGGGATGATGTACTGGATGCCATCATAACCAAAACATGGAAAGCACCTTTGCAAAAAGGATTAAAAGGAGAAATTCAGTTACAAACCCAACAAATGGTACTAACCTGGATGCTAGGATTAAGCCAGAGCAGCAGTGCAACTTACCAGGTAAAAGCCATCTGTTACGATCGGTTACAATCGCTGAAACAGTATGCAACACAAATGAAAAACACACCCGGACTGAAAGCACATTACAGCTACGCTATAGAACGCATCAGTAATCCAAAAGATATTGTATTACCACAACCCAAAGAGATCGCCCCCGGCGCACCGATTGGTTGTGACTTTGATGAGAACTGAGGAGCGTGAGTGGTGAGTAGTAAGGGGCATCGTGAATGGCGAATTGGCAGTAAGCTCATTTACTAACTATTGACAATTGCCCATTCACCACTGCCTACTCACCACTCACTACTGACAATTCCCTACTCCTACAAATGATAAAAGCCCTTCCAAAAGAAGGGCTTTTATCATTAATATGTATACATCATTTCTCCTTACACCAACATACGTAACGGCTCTTCCAGCAGGCTTTTCAGTGTTTGCAGGAAGGCGGCTCCGGTTGCACCATCCACCGAACGGTGATCACAGCTCATGGTCACTTTCATGATATTACCCGGTACTACCTGCCCGTTCTTCACCACCGGCACCTGTGAGATCCCTCCTACCGCGAGGATACAGGAATCAGGAGGATTAATGATGGCCGTGAACTGGTCAATACCAAACATACCCAGGTTGGAAATGGTGAACGTACTTCCTTCCCAATCGGCAGGTTGTAATTTTTTATCTTTCGCTTTCTGTGCGTATTCTTTTACTTCGGCACCGATCTGGCTCAATGATTTGGTATCCGCAAAACGAACTACCGGAACCAGCAATCCATCTTCTACTGCTACCGCCACACCGATGTTAATATGATGATTGTAACGGATCTTATCGCCCAGCCAGCTGCTGTTTACTTTCGGATGTTGTTTCAGCGCCAATGCCGTTGCTTTCAGCACCATATCATTAAAGCTCACTTTAACAGGAGCCACTTCATTGATCCTGGTACGGGCCGCTACGGCTGCATCCATATCAATGCTCATGGTGAGGTAAAAATGCGGAGCCGTGAACAGACTCTCGCTCAAACGACGGGCAATGGTTTTTCGCATCTGCGATACCGGTACCTCATCAAAACTTTCTACCCCGGCAGGAGCAGCAGTTGCAACAGCAGCGGCCTTAGCTGCAGAAGCCGGAGCGGCACTGGCTGCAGCAGGTGTATAGGCATCTACATCTGTTTTGGTAATTCTTCCGTTATCACCACTGCCTTTTACATAGCGCAGATCGATCCCTTTTTCTGAAGCCACTTTTTTAGCCAGTGGAGAGGCAAAAATTCTTCCATCATTTACAACGGCCGGAGCGGCGGCGGCTGGGGCAGGTGCGGCCTGAGCAACTGGCGCCGGGGCTGCTGTTGTGGCAACAGGAGTTGCGGCGGCAGGAGCAGATGCACCACCGGCTTTTACGGCAGCTACAATCGCATTCACATCCAGACCGGGTTGGCCAATGATGCAGAGCAGATCGTTCACCAGGATTTTCTCACCGGCTTTGGCTCCCTGGTATAATAAAATACCATCCTTATAACTTTCCAGTTCCATAGTGGCTTTATCGGTTTCGATATCAGCCAGTACTTCCCCTTTTTTTACAGTATCTCCTACATTTTTCTGCCAGCCGGCGATGACTCCTTCTGTCATGGTATCGCTCAAACGTGGCATCAACACTACTTCTTCCATTGCAGAAATATCCAATGTAGCAGCAGCGGCAGCAGGTGTTTCTGTTTTGGCTGCAGCAGCAGGAGCCGCAGCTGCAGGGGCTCCACCGGCATGTTGGGCCAGTAAAGCAGAAATATCTTCCCCGGCTTTACCAAAAATGGCTAACAGATCATTCACCTGTAACTTACCACCGGTAGGTGTGCCGATATGTAACAAAACACCATCCTGGTAGCTTTCCAGCTCCATGGTGGCTTTATCTGTTTCTACTTCTGCCAACAGGTCGCCCTTCTTCACCGTATCTCCAATATTTTTATGCCAGGCGGCAATAACACCTTCGGTCATGGTGTCGCTCAGGCGGGGCATTAAGATCGCTTCAGCCATAGTTCGATTGCTCTTTTAAAATGAGCCGTGAAATTACCAAAAAAAGGACTACGAAGGGCAGGATTAA
>SCVK01000187.1 GCA_004297075.1 Chitinophagaceae bacterium | reverse complement strand
TTTTATACAGTCCATACGCAATGATGGCTGTTAATGTAATTACCAGAACAATCCAGTCTAATTGGCTCATGCAAAGAATTTAGTAAACCAGGCAAAAAAGATAATGAGCAACCCCAATACAAGGATCACAAAAAAGTACCAGCGGCGCCAGGAAGAGAAAAGTGGTATTTTATTTTTATCGGTCATTCATTTGATTTGGCAAGCTTCGTAAATGTTTACAGCCTATTTTTTGGTGCTGCTACTGAGGATACCTCCTGCCAGCAGTCCTAACATCAATCCAACAATCAGACCAATCTTCACATTTTTCAGAAAAATACCAATACCCAGTCCCAGTATTACCAGCGTTACAAATCCGATTCTTTTTCTTGGTTGCATGCCTATTTGTTTTTGGGTAGTGCTATCAGGTTGGAAAGTAAACGGTAAGCACCGGGCACTCCAGCCGGCAACTGCCTGAATAATACTAGGCTAACATACGCAAAATTACCCTTACCGTATCTGGCAATCGCGAGACTCCCGTTAGCGGGTTTCTCTCCTTTATCGTTCATAGACAGAGGCATTTCGTAATGCGGATCGGCCTGGTCTACCTGGTAAGTGCTGCGCTCCTGTATCCAGCCATCAAAATCCTTGTCGGTGATTTTATTGGGGTAGTTGAGAACAGGGTGTTCCGGCAACAGGAAATTCACTGTGGCATTTTCATCGGTCACCCTCGATCCTGCACTGATGGAAAACGGGTATGGTCCCAGCTTTAATCGTTTAGTTCCAACTGTATTGCTTTTTACATACTGCGCAATCAGGTTACCGCCATTTTTGACGTAATTATTGAGTATATCCTGCTTATCGCTCAGCCAGTCATAAATATTAGGTGCCCTGATACCGATAATCACTGCATTGAAAGAGGCAAGTCCTGCATCTGTAACATCGGCTTCTTCCAGCATTTTCACATCGAATCCTAATTCCTTTAAGGCATCCGGCACCATATCACCCGCACCATTAATATACCCAACTTTTTTACCAACTGTTTTGATTTCTTCATTGATAAATTTGATATGGTCTTTGGCTGAGTAATGAATATTGGGAATGTGATCATACTCTATAGACCTGAAATATTTGGAATATACATATGTCTGCCCCCCAAGATAGATTCGCATAGCTGCCTCCAGGTATTCCTGGGAAGGATTATAAAACTGCTTCAGCGGTAATGCAATGGTATACTGCTTTCCTTTTTCATAACTGCGTGGTTGTTTTTCAAATGCCGTTCTAGCGGAGTCCTGCAGTAAGTAAAGTGTTGAAGGCACATTCTGTTGGGTAAAATTAGATTTATACCTGACATAGATCGAATCAACAGATCGTTTACCTTTTTCATTTTTCACATTCAACAAGGCCACATGCGGGCTTAATGATAAAGACAAATGCGGCATCAGAATAAAGGGTTGGTATACTTCGCCTTTTACAGGGTCGATGTATTTGTATTGTACGGGTCGTCTTACCGAGAAAGTGATATCGTTAATCTTAATATTGAAAACAGCCGTCAATAAAGGATCATTCCATGCTTTACCTACCAAAAAGGGTTGGGAGATGTTGAAGTTACCCGGAGTTTGTGGAAGCTGGAGCCAATAAGGTTGTGTGGCATTTACAACAGCAGGTTCTCTGATGGGTTCTTTGAGTTCGTACGAATAATTCTGATTGGTTTTTAATAACTGGTCCACGGTTTTACTGTCTGTAGACAACCAAACCGACTCAAGGCTTGCCTTACCATTGTTTCGCTTATTTACAAAAAAGCCAACGGAAGCTGTATCGCCCTGTAATACAAATTCTTCCCGGGTAGTAGCTTCTGCAAAAATTCCACTGCAGTTCACTATAATATCCTGCAATTCGTTCAGTTTCAGTTGCCGCCACATGCCGCGGTAACTGATGCCCTGTATTGTTTTATACACTTCAATCAAACTATCCACAGAATATTCCGGGTGTTCAAAATTGTATTGTTTGATGATGTTGTTGATGCGCGCTTTTATTTCCGTGCCCCCTTCTATGCGGGTCCAGTCTGTTACAATTCCTTCCATGATATCTGTTGTAGCCGTGTCCCCTCCAGTAACAACGAAATTTTCAATGATCTCCCCTTTTCTTCTGGGTCTTCCTTCACCCTGGCTTTTGTGCATCGATCTTGCTTCGCCACCAAGATCACCCGAGCTTTTACCAATTAACGGATCATATCCTCCTACATCCATCCGCAATGGCCCGCTCACATTGTTATTGCCAAAATTAAATCCGTTGAGCAGTATCCGCTTCGCTTTCCAGGGTTGTAATCCCAGTTTAAGCTGTTCGGGAAATTTCGTTTTATCAGCTGCTGCGAGAAATGCTTCATTGGCAAGTAAGCCGGATGCCCAGTGATGACCGTGCCCGGCCCTTGCATCTCCCGGAAAACGTGCAATCAGTATATCCGGTTGAAATTTCCTGATTACAAACACCATATCGGCTAATACCTGGTCCTTGTTCCAGATAGTGAGTGCTTCTGCTGCACTTTTACTAAAACCAAATTCATATGCAGAAGTAAAAAATTGTTCAGATCCATCAATTCTTCTGGCTGCCAGCAGTTCCTGTGTACGTATCAATCCCAGCTCAACTCCCTGCTCACTGCCAATCAGGTTCTGTCCACCATCGCCCCGGGTTAAACTCAGGTAACCGGTACGATACAATCTTTCTTTGGCGAGGTAAGGCAAAAATCCATTGTTTTCATCATCCGGATGCGCCGCAACATACAATACACTACCCAGTACATTCAGTTTTTTTAGCTGCAGATAGATGTCTGAGCTACTGTATGTAACCGGTGGTTGCGAGAATAAAACTGTATGCGAAATACTGAAGAGAAAGCCCAGCAGTAAAATGTGTTTGAGAGGGAAGCGCATGGAACCAAAGGTTTAAGTGTTTCCGAAGATACTCTCTAGTTGGCTAATTAGGTAAGCCGTTCAACAAAAAAGTCAGGCCGGTTAGGGCCTGACTTTTATCGGTAAGGTTTTGTTTACTGTCCAACCAGGAAAACCGCGTTACTGATCAGCAATTTTCCGTTCTCCCAGAAATTCCGGAACAGGGGGCTTTCGGTAAAATAGATCACATTACCGCTACCCATATCCTGCACACCCAGTACTACCCCGTCTTTTAATTTGGGTTTGAGTTTATTGCCCGCGAAACCGGTAACATAAGCGTCTTTTTTCATCACGCCTACATTCCATCCGTCTTTCATAAATTCAAATACGCTGGCGTCCTGTTTCAGGGTATAATAATAATCAGGATAGCCAAAACCCAATGGATGCGTATTATCCAGCTCCAGTTTATAAATAGCCCCTGGAATAGAGTTAGTGAGGTATTGATTTTCGCGATCACCATATTTTTTCACGTTGGCATATTCGCTTTTGTCTTCTGATTTATCTTCTTTTAGTTTGATACCCCAATCGGCGCCAGCCATCAGGCTTACAGCATTATCGAGCGCAATGAGTTTCCCTCCGCTACGTACAAAATCTTTCAGCTTGTCTGATACCGCTTTATCATTCAGGATCCGGTAACTGCCATCGGGCAAAATCAGTACCTGGTAATTACGGATATTGATCCTTGCCAGATCCGCTGCATTCAGCAGGGTGATGGGGTAATCCAGCTGTTTCTCAAAGAAATGCCATACCTCTCCGGCTGAAAGCGAGGAAGTCTGGTCGCCGGTTAACATGGCCACTTTTAAAGCACTGCTAATAATCTTCACATCAGGCGATCCAAAATCGGTTCCCTTGTCCATGAACCCGGTTTCTACCGCTACAGGTTGAATATTATTCAGGCGGCAGGCTTCATTGGCTACTGTATTCCAGTTGGACGGATTACTGGTTTTGAGAACGATCAGCGTACCGCGGTCAAAATTGCGGCCGCTATAGGTAAATGTTTTTTCTGCAAAACGCACTTTGATCCCGTTCTTCAGCATATAGGCCAATGCTTTGGCAGCGTTGAATGATTGATAAGGGATCAGTACACCATAGGCCGATTTTGCCTCATTCAATGTGCCGATCAGTTTTGTCGCAGCCGACAATTCCAGCTTCTCTCTCACTGCATATCCCTTAACGCCATAGGCATAGGGTACGCTCCATGCGGTGATATCGTATGTATTCGAATCCGTTACCACTGTTTTAGGTTCCAGCAGCACTTTCGCCATCACGGAACGGGGTTGGTAGGCACTAACTGCCACATGATACCCTTCATCCGCAAAAGCATCATCCTTACCGGTAAAATAATTCAAGCCACGGAAATTTTTGTTGGTTACCGTACCATGCGCGATCCCGTTCTGATCCAGCAGTTTAATCACCGCTTTGATCTTGTTCTCATCTTTCGAAGTCATCACATAGGTCTTATACTCTCCTACCTTACCTGCCTGTCCGTCATCAAAGTATTTTCTGAACTCATCCAGCAGTTTCTGTTTGTTGCGCGAAGCGGTTTCAATGGTCGACAGTCCGGTGGTATAGTGGTGCGTAGCCCTGTCCAGCAGGGTCAGGGTATCACCATCTTCATTAATCACACCCATGCCGCCACGCGGGCCGCCTCCCTGTTCAAAAGTCATCCCGATGGCACCATTATAGATGGGATATGTATCTCCATAGGAAGGATACAGCAGGTCAAATCTTTCCTTGGTAAAAAACAACCAGCCGTTTTTATCAAAATAACGGGCATTGTTCTTTCCGATCATTACCTGGAAATCGCGCTGCCAGGGAGTGATTACTTCATGCAAAGGATCTGCTGCCGGTGCAAAATAGTAGGGTTCATTAATACCCTGTTCATGAAAATCCACATGTACCTGTGGCATCCATTGGTTATATTTTTTGATCCGCTGCTGGCTCTCTACCTGTGTTTGCCAGGCCCAGTCGCGGTTCAGGTCAAAATTGTAATGATTGGATCTGCCGCCTGGCCAGGGTTCTGCATGTTCACGTGCTGCCGGATCGGGGTTATACGCAGTTCCCACCGCCCCGTTGAACCAGTTCACATACCGATCACGACCATCGGGATTGATACAGGGGTCAATCACCACTACCGTATTCTGCAACCACTCTTTACTCTGCGTATTATTGGGATCCACCAATGCCCATAGCGTCATCAAAGCCGCTTCTGAGGAAGAAGTTTCGTTACCGTGCACATTATAGCTCAGCCATACAATAGCCGGTGCTGTTTCTGTAGCAGATTTGCTGGAAGATAATCCGGCAAACCCGAGGTTATTGTTACGGATGGTTTCCAGTTTCTGCAGGTTTTCGGGAGAAGCGATGAAAGCCAGCATCAGCTCGCGGCCTTCATTGGTTTCGCCATACTTCTCCAGCTTCACCATATCCGGTTTAGCCTGGGCCACCGCACGGAAGTATTCCACAATTTTATGGTGGCGGGTATAGCGGGTTCCGATCTTGTAACCCATGTATTGTTCTGGACTTTGTAATCCCTGTGCAAATGCGCCAATTGCCAGCAGAAGCAGTGCCAAACCGGATAATAATCTCTTCATATAGTAATAAATGAGTTGTGAATGTAGGGAAGAAAGAAAGTCTGTCAGCAATATCTGCCGCTTTTTTTTACACAGTTACTGCCCGAAGCCATTGGGTGTTCCAAAAAGCAGTAATTTTCTGCCATGAGAAATATCATTATCTGTGTACTGGCATGGGGCAGCCATTTTACCCTGAATGCACAGTCGGTGCGCTCCATAGTGGGGGCCGGGAAAGCCATCAACCCCTATCACTATACCGTAGTTAAAAAAGGGGATTTCAGTAAAGCATCTGTAGGTAGTGCACATCCGCTGGCCAGTATGGTTGGTGTGGCCATGATGCGTAAAGGCGGTAACGCTTTTGATGCCGCCATTGCCACCCAGTTGGCACTGGCCGTGGTATATCCCGGTGCAGGCAACCTGGGCGGTGGTGGTTTTTTACTGGGGCGGAAAGCAAATGGCGAGCTGATCGGAATTGATTATCGCGAAGCGGCCCCCGAAAAAGCGCATCGCGATATGTATCTTGATAAAAATGGTAATGCACAACTGAACCTGTCGCAAGCGGGTCATCTCGCATCCGGTATACCCGGCACGGTGGCCGGATTATTTGCCACACTGCCTTATGCCAAACTTTCGTTCAAAGAACTGGTACAACCTGCCATTGACCTGGCAGAAAAGGGGTTTGCCATTACAGAAAGGGAAGCAAGCAGTCTGAACAGTACCCGCGAATCATTTATCAAAAACAGTACCCGCCCCAGCGCTCTGGTAAAAGAAGGAAAATGGAAAGCCGGCGATACACTGGTACAGAAAGAATTAGCCGCCACTTTAAAGCGGATGCAGAAAGAGGGATCCCGTGGTTTTTATGAAGGAGAAACAGCCAGGCTGGTAGTGGAAGAAATGCAGAGAGGTAATGGCATTATTTCACTGGATGACCTGAAAAATTATACAGCCAAACTCCGCAACCCATTGGAATTTGAGTACCGGGGTTATCAGGTGATCAGTTTTGCCCCTCCCAGCAGCGGAGGTATTCTGATTGCACAGATGCTTAAGATGATCGAAAAATACCCGGTAGGCAGTTATGGTTTCCAGACAGCCCGATCTGTTCAGTTGATGATCGAAGCGGAACGTCGCGCCTATGCCGACCGGGCAGAATTCATGGGAGATCCTGATTTTTATAAAGTACCCGTAAAAACATTGATCAGTGATGCCTATATAGAACAGCGTATGAGTGATTATACCCCTGAAAAAGCAGGCAGCAGCAGTACCGTAAGGGCAGGCCAGATCAAAGAAAGCGAAGAAACCACTCACCTGAGTGTTATGGATGAAGCCGGTAATATGGTGGCCGTTACCACTACATTGAATAATGGGTATGGTAGCCGTACAGTTGTGGGCGGTGCCGGTTTTCTGCTGAATAATGAAATGGATGATTTCAGTGTAAAACCAGGTGTACCCAATATGTATGGGGCGTTGGGTGGAGAAGCCAATGCGATTGTTCCCGGCAAACGTATGCTGAGTTCCATGACACCTACTTTATTGCTCAAAAAAAACAAGCCTTATGTGGTGGTAGGCACACCGGGAGGCACTACTATCCCAACTTCTGTTTACCAGGCCATTGTTAACCTTGTAGATTTTAATATGAATGCGGATGATGCCATTAACAAACCTAAATTTCACCACCAATGGCTGCCCGACGAAGTGATGGTGGAAGCCGACTTTGACGGAGAAACCAAAAAACAATTGCAATCCATGGGATACAAAGTAACCAACCGTGGAGGCATTGGCAGAACAGAAATTATCAGGGTACTGAATAACGGTAAAAAAGAAACCGTGGCGGATAAAAGAGGAGATGATTCTGTGGCTGGATTTATGCCGTAATAGAAAGCAACATTCGCTCTTGCACTTTAAAAAGTACAAACATGTCATTCGGAGCAGATTTTCTGAAAGATGCTATTAAACGTTTCAGGTATTACAAGGAGTTGGGTGATAAAACATTTGCGCAGCTAGCAGAAGCTGATCTGTTTTACCAGCCTTCCGGCGAAAGTAATAGTATTGCAGTGATGATTCAGCACATGTATGGTAATATGATGAGCCGCTGGACTAATTTCCTCACCGAAGACGGCGAAAAGGAATGGCGGCAACGGGATGCTGAGTTTGAAGTTATGCAGATCAGTCAACAGGATCTATTATCCTTCTGGAATGAAGGATGGAAATGCCTGTTGGATACCCTCGAAAGCCTTCAACCCGAAGATCTGACCAAAACCGTCACCATCCGCACAGAACCCTTACAGGTATATGATGCTATCCTGCGCCAACTCGCACACTATCCTTACCATGTAGGCCAGATTGTGTATCTCGGACGGCTGATCAAAAATGAACAATGGCAATCCCTCAGTATCCCCAAAGGCAACAGCGCAAAATACCTCGATGCAGTCAAAAATGCACAAATCAAACAGCCATAACTTATTTCCAATTTTTAATTTCTAATTTTTAATTTCTAATTTCTAATTCCCCCCAATGACTCCATTCGCCGTTGCCTTTGACCTTGATGGCACATTGATTGACAATAATCAGTTTCACTTTATTACCTGGCAGGAATTCTATCGCAAAAGAAACCGGGAACTGACGATGGAGGAATACAAAGCCTGTTTCAACGGCAGAACCATGACCGATTGTGTGAAATATGTTTTTCAGCAACCGGATATGTCTGCGCAAGAGATTGAACAATATACCAACGAAAAAGAAAGTCTGTACCGGGAAATTTATGCGGCACATATCAAGCCCATACCGGGTTTATTAACCCTCCTGGAACTGCTGAACCAGGCGCAGATTCCGATGGTAATAGCCACTTCCGGCATACAGGATAATATTGACTTTTTGTTTTCGCATATACCGATCAAACGATATTTTAAAAGAGTGATCAAGGGGAGTGATATTACCCATGGCAAACCCCATCCGGAAATGTATCAGCTGGCAGCAAAAGAGCTGGGATTACCGGCCGGAAAATGTATTGCCTTTGAAGACGCCACCGTAGGTATTGCTTCTGCCGGTGGTGCCGGCATGAAAGTGATCGCATTAACCACCACGCATACTCCCGAGGAACTGGCGGGTGCCGACTGGATTGTAAAAGATTATGAAGGGATAAGAATGGAGCAGTTGCTGCAGCTTTTCAGCCACTGATCAGGATAATTTACTGATACACTGAACAAGACTTTCTTTCCAGTTTTTTAAGGGAACACCAAAATCTCTAACGATCTGTTGCGTATCCATTACTGAATAAGCTGGTCGTTTAGCGGGTGTTGGAAAATCTTTGGTTGGGATGGGTAGTACCATACAACTCAAGCCGCCAAGCGTTCGTATAGCTACGGCAAAATCGTACCAGGAAATCTGCCCTTCATTACTAAACTGATAAATGCCATAATGTGCATTGCCAGCCGCCAGTCTGGTGATGATCTGCAAAATAGCCGATGCCAGATCGGCAGCATAAGTGGGAGAACCTATCTGGTCATTCACTACTTTCAGTTCTTCCTTTTCTTTCATCAGGCGTAACATGGTTTTCACGAAATTATTTCCATGGCTGCTGTACACCCAGGAGGTCCGGATCACAATGGTATGGGGGTTATTGGCAAGTGCCAGTTTCTCTCCCATCCATTTGGTATAACCATAATAATTCACTGGATCGGCCAGATGATCTATCGCATAAGGTGCCGTTCCCTTTCCATCAAACACATAATCTGTAGAAATTGTAATAAATGGGCAGTTCAGTTTACTGCATTCCGTTGCCAGCAACCCTACGGAAGAAGCATTGACCGTGTAAGTAAATTCCTGCTCTGACTCTGCCTTATCTACTGCCGTATATGCGGCGCAGTTAATAAAATAAGCGGGTTTGTATTTTTGAAAAAAAGCACTAATCATTTCGGGATTACTCAGATCAAGCTCTTCTCTGCCGGTGAAAAAGAAATCAAAAGCTGTTTCTACATGGGCAACCAATTGTTGTAATTCCCAGCCCAGCTGGCCATTTTTGCCGGTAACAACAACAAGCGGTTTTAACATGGATCCGTTATTTATTTTTCAGCGAAATAAATTCCTTGGGTTGTTTAGACCATTCTTCTTTCGGCAGGGATTTAAAATAGGCATAGGTTCTTTTCAACCCTTCTTCCCGGTCAATCTTTGGCTCCCACCCTAATATTTCACGGGCCTTGGTGATATCCGGTCTGCGTTGTTTGGGATCATCAGCAGGCAAGTCTTTATAAACAATTTTTACGGATGAGCCAGTCAGTTTCAACACTTCTTCTGCAAAATCCTTTAAAGAAATTTCATTGGGGTTACCCACGTTCACCGGCATGCTGTAATCGCTCATCAGCAAACGGTAAATGCCTTCTACCAAATCATCTACATAACAGAAAGAACGGGTTTGACTACCATCGCCAAATACAGTCAGATCTTCTCCGCGCAAAGCCTGACCTATAAATGCCGGTAAGGCACGGCCATCATTCAATCGCATTCTCGGACCATAGGTATTAAAGATCCGGATGATCCTTGTTTCAACACCATGAAAAGTATGATAGGCACGGGTAATGGATTCCATGAAACGTTTGGCCTCATCGTATACCCCGCGCGGACCTACCGGATTTACATTACCCCAGTATTCTTCTGTTTGCGGGTGAACCAGCGGGTCTCCGTATACTTCGCTGGTGGAAGCCACGAGGATACGTGCTTTTTTTTCTTTGGCGAGTCCCAGGCAGTTATGGGTACCCAAGGCCCCTACTTTCAGCGTCTGTATCGGGATCTTC
The DNA here is from genome assembly GCA_004297075.1 of Chitinophagaceae bacterium. Lineage (GTDB taxonomy): Bacteria > Bacteroidota > Bacteroidia > Chitinophagales > Chitinophagaceae > Sediminibacterium. The sequence goes on along the minus strand of SCVK01000187.1, from coordinate 7,699 downwards.
AGGTAATCAATCGGACTGGCTGGAGAAGCAAAATGCAGGATATAATCCAATTCGCCGGATACATGAATGAATGTAGAAACATCATGATGATAAAATTCAAAATGATCCAGCGGAAAGAGGTGTTCAATATTCCTGATATCACCGGTTATCAGGTTATCCATGCCAATTACATGATATCCTTCTTTGATAAAGCGATCGCAAAGATGCGAACCTAAAAAACCTGCAGCACCCGTAATTAATATCCTTTTTTGTGCCATATTATTTTGCAATGGGGCGCCCAATACTTTCATAATGGTAACCGAGATCAGAAATATATTTTACATCAAACAGGTTTCGTCCATCGAAAATCACTTTATTCTTCAGGCTACTGTTAATCATCTCAAAATCCGGTGTACGGAACTCGCTCCACTCGGTGGCTATCAACAATGCATCAGCACCGGATAGTGCAGCATACTGGCTTTCTGCATACCCGATTTTATCCCCAACAAGTTTCCTTACATTGCCCATGGCTTCCGGATCAAATGCTGTAACAGTAGCACCCGCTTCCAGTAATGCGTCTATCAGGTACAAGGCAGGCGCCTCACGGATATCATCTGTATTGGGTTTAAATGCCAGTCCCCACAGGGCAAAATGCTTACCCGTAAGATCTCCGTTGAAATACGCTTTGATCTTTGGCACCAGGTTCAGTTTCTGCAGATCGTTAACCGTCTCAACTGCTTTCAGAATTTTGAAATCATAATTCACTTCTTCGGATGATATGATCAAAGCCTGTACATCCTTCGGAAAGCAACTACCACCATAACCAATACCCGGAAATAAAAACCGTTTACCGATACGTTCATCACTTCCAATCCCTCTTCGCACCATATCTACATCCGCCCCTAACCGCTCACAAAGCTGTGCTATTTCATTCATGAATGAAATTTTGGTAGCAAGGAATGAATTAGCCGCATACTTTGTCAACTCTGCTGATTTTTCGTCCATAAAAATCACCGGATTACCCTGACGCACAAAGGGTGCATAGAGATCACTCATCACTTTTCTGGCTCTCTCAGAACGGGTACCCACCACCACTCTGTCGGGTTTCATAAAATCATCAACAGCTACCCCTTCGCGTAAAAACTCGGGATTACTCACTACATCAAATTCTCCTTTGTAGTTCGCGGCGATAGCTGCCTGCACTTTTTCTGCCGTGCCTACGGGAACAGTACTTTTATCAACGATTACTTTATAATCCGTCAGTAGTTTTCCCAATTCCGTGGCCACACCCAATACATACCGCAGGTCAGCAGCGCCACCCTCTCCGGGAGGTGTGGGGAGAGCAAGAAATATGATCTCTGCATCCTTCACGCCGGTTGCCAGATCCGTTGTAAACTTCAACCGGTTTTCTTTGAGATTGCGAAGAAAAATCTTTTCGAGACCCGGCTCATATATAGTGATCTCTCCATTGGAAAGTTTTCCTACTTTATTCTGATCAATATCTATGCAAATAACTTTATTGCCTGTTTCCGCAAAACAAGTACCGGTTACAAGCCCTACATATCCTGTTCCTACAACTGCAATTTTCATGTCTTACTGATTTACATAATTCAAAACATGGCTGGTAATATACGCCAATTGCTCTTCATCCATTTCGGTATGAACCGGTAAAGAGATCACTCTTTCTGTTAACCAATCGGTGGTTGGCATGTCAGCGGTTGTAAGACCAAAAGAGGCAAACATCTGCTGCCGGTGACCCGGTACCGGATAATAAATCATAGATGGAATTTGCTGTTCAGCAAGATAACTGTTCAATCCATCGCGGTCAACATCATTTAAAACAAGTGTATACTGGTGATATACATGATCGCTGTACGCCGCAACAAAAGGCGTTGTGATCTTTTCCGTAACAGCAAATGCTTCATTATAATAAGCTGCTACCGATTTGCGCGCTTTATTGTACGCATCCAGATGCGTTAATTTAATGCCCAGTACCGCGGCCTGTATCGTATCCAGCCGTGAATTACAACCCACCAGTTCATGATAATACCGCTTTTGCTGTCCGTGATTGGCAATCATCTTCAATTTATTCGCCAGTTCGGTATCATTTGTAAAAATAGCCCCCCCGTCGCCAAAGGCGCCGAGGTTTTTACTGGGATAAAAAGAAGTGGCTCCAATCGTTCCTATACTACCCGTTTTTTGCACACTACCATCCGCAAACCGGTAATCACAACCGATGGCTTGTGCGTTATCCTCAATTACATACAGACCAAATTCGCGGGCAATGGCCATGATCTCTTCCATCGGCGCAGCATGGCCATACAGATGTACCGGCACAATTGCCTTGGTTCTGGGAGTAATGGCTTTGCGCAAGGCAGCGGGATCCATACAGAAAGTACGGGGATCTACCTCTACAAAAACCGGTTTCAGTCTTAATAATGCCACTACTTCTGTAGTAGCGATATAAGTAAAAGAAGGTGTAATCACTTCATCTCCCGGTTGCAGATCCAATGCCATCATGGCTATCTGCAAAGCATCGGTACCATTGGCGCAGGGGATCGTGTGTTTTACCCCTACATATTGACTCAGGGAGTTGGCAAAATCCTGTACCGGCTTCCCGTTAATATAAGCGGCACTATCCAGTACTTCCTGTATGGCAGTATCCACCTCCTTTTTAATCTTCCCGTATTGGGTACGGGTATCCACCATTTGTATCGGCCGCATAAAATTCTGCATTTACGAGCGGCAAAATTACTGCAAAAGGGCTATATCTGCGTACCACAGGTATAAAAGCCATCTGCTGTATAAGCCGTTTTATTTGTTTCTTTACAGTATTAAGCCAACCGTATGCTGCTCTACCGTTTGTTCATCTGGTTATACCCCATTTTCGCCCGGATTATTGGGCTGGGAAATGCCAAAGCAAGGTTATGGGTACTGGGCAGAAAAAAACTGTTTGAAAAGCTGTCTACTGCCTTTTATAAAAATCCACACCCGGTCATCTGGATCCATTGCGCTTCGCTGGGAGAGTTTGAACAAGGATTGCCGGTGCTGGAAGGACTCAAAAAAAACTATCCCGGCCACCAGATCCTGCTTACTTTTTTCTCTCCCTCAGGATATGAGATCCGCAAGGATTATGAGGGCGCCGACCATATTTTTTACCTGCCAATGGATTCGCCCCGTCATGCAGACCGCTTCCTGGATATTGTACAACCCTCATTGGTGGTTTTTATTAAATACGAATTCTGGTTTTATTACCTGACTGAGATCCGCAACAGAGAAATCCCCCTGCTGCTGGTATCCGGTATTTTCCGTGAGAATCAACCCTTTTTTAAATGGTACGGATCCCTTCACCGCAAAATGCTGGCAACTTTCTCCTGGCTGCTGGTGCAGAACGAAACGGCTGCCCAACTGCTGGCATCGATCGGTTATACAAACAATGTGATCATCAGTGGTGATACCCGGTTCGATCGTGTGCTTACCATTGCAGAAAGATTTGAGCCGATCCCGGTGATAGAACAGTTCTGTGGGGCATATCCCACCATCATAGCCGGCAGTACCTGGACAGAAGACGATGAAGAACTGGACCATTTTGCCAACACTCACCCCGAAACCCGCTGGATCATTGCGCCACACGACATTGAATCCGAAAGACTGGAAGAGTGCCTGCAACTCTACAAACATTCCATGCTGTTCTCAGCCTACCGGAATGCCCTCGAAAAAAACGACCCCATCCCTGCAGACCTGAATGTACTGATCATCGACAATATGGGTATGCTCAGCCGCTTATACCATTACGCCGCAATTGCTTATGTGGGAGGAGGGTTTGGAGACGATGGTATCCATAATATTCTGGAAGCCGCCGTATATCAGATCCCCGTTGTATTTGGCCCCGTGTATGATAAATATGCAGAAGCGGAAGAAATGATTGATCAGGGAGGTGCTTTTGTGATCGAAGATGCGCTGGAACTGGAAAAACTGCTGCAGGAATTACTGGAGAAAAAAGAGATGTATGCAACTGCTGCCCGGGCAGCGGGCCACTATGTAAAATCGAAAGCGGGTGCTACAGATAAAGTGCTGAGGCTGATTCAGGAAAAACGCCTTTTGACCAGCTGATCAAAGATCTTCACAGCTTCACCGTGATCAGGCCAGCTGAGTTTCACTTTCAGCTCCCGCTGGATCCAGTACTGCGCTTCGGGGTAAATATTGAAGCTGTTGATGGTTTTGATACTTCGCTCATACATATTCTCATCCCCCCTGAATAAGTCATTCACAAACAGGAACCGGTCGTTGATGCCGATGGCTTTTTTCAGATCACGGATAGGGGTACCCTGCAAAGCAGCCGCCACTTCCACCCTTTCTTCCTTCAGTTTTTCATTCAGGCTCTCGGTATGGGTAGCTAACAGTGTGTTAAATTCAAATGATTCTTTTTTAATGGGTTGTTTTTCGCTGGCAACGGCGGGTTCAGGACTTGCTGCCTGGTGCAGCAATGTGGGAATTTCTACCGGCATTTCAAACAGCCAGTTAGACGCCGGTTTTTCGGGAACGGGCTGTTCGGGTTCAGTAACCGGCTGAGCGGCATGAACAGATACAGAGGGCAGCACCACAGAAACTTTGCTGCCGCTGGATTGTGCAGACTGGTTGGCCTGTAACTCTGCCAACAGCATCTGCGCCGTTACCGCCAGTTTATCGGTATCGGCCTGCTGTTCAAATTGTTCTTTCAGTTTGTTGATCAACGTGCCCACTCTTTCCATTGGATGTAATACATTTGGGGGTTACCAATTAGTTGGGATTGCTTAAAGTTACAAACGTTTTCCTGTTTAATTTATTTTACGGATGTTTATTGAACCGAATATATCAGGCGAAAGAAGGGGTTGGATTGAAGTAATCTGTGGAAGTATGTTCAGCGGCAAGACCGAAGAACTGATCCGCAGACTGAAAAGGGCCAAAATCGCCAATCTGAAAGTGGAGATCTTCAAACCTGCCATAGATGTGCGTTACGACGAAAACAATGTAGTGAGTCATGATGCCAACGCCATCCAATCTACGCCCATCGATAACTCCCAAACCATCCTGCTGATGGCAGAAGGGGTAGATGTGGTGGGTATAGATGAAGCCCAGTTCTTCGACGATGAGATCCGCCATGTATGTGAAACACTGGCACTCAGGGGCGTACGCGTAATTGTAGCCGGCCTGGATATGGATTACCTCGGCCGCCCTTTTGGACAGATGCCTTACCTCTTGTCTATTGCCGACTATATCACGAAACTCCACGCCATCTGTATGCGCTGCGGCAATATTGCCAATGTTTCGTTCCGGAAAACAGCCCAGGAAGGACAGGTGCTACTGGGCGAGAAAGAGACCTACGAACCCCGATGCCGCAAATGTGCCCATGAGAACTAACCACAGGATATTATCCCTGATGCAGAAAGACCTGCTACTCGAAACCAGACAGCAGTATACGCTGTATGGAATCCTGCTATATGTGGCTTCCACCATTTTTGTGGTTTATCTCTCTATGGACCAACCCGAAGAAAAAGTATGGAACGGTTTATTCTGGGTAATACAGCTCTTTGTATGTATCAATGCCGTAGCTAAGAGTTTTTTACAGGAAAGCAAGGGCCGTATGCTCTATTTCTATTCTATTGCTGGCGCGAGGGATTTTGTGTTGTCGAAGTTGTTGTTCAATGCCTTACTGATGGTGGTAATGAGCCTGTTAAGTCTTGCTGTTTTCACCGTATTACTGGGCAACCCATTGGAGAATGGCCTCACTTTTTTATTCATTACCTGCCTGGGGGGCATCAGTCTAAGTCTGGTATTTACTTTCCTGGCGGCAATCGCGGCTAAAGCGCAACAACAAGCAGCCCTGATGGCCATCATGGGCTTCCCCATTATCATTCCACAGCTATTGCTATTGATGAAGATCTCTTCCACGGCTTTCGCATCCGTAATTCAGGGTGGCTGGTGGCAAATGGTGGGCTTATTGGCCGGACTCGACCTCATGGTAATTGCGCTGGCCGTTATTCTTTTCCCCTTTCTCTGGAGAGATTAGCAGTCGGGACACTTCAGCGGCCTGAATGCTAATCTGTCAATATTACACTCTATGATTTAACTAAAACAAATTAGAACCGCAGATGTCTCACTGTCTGACCCTTATTGATCAGTTGTTTCAATGAATCGATCCCGATCTTTAAATGGTTCTCCACAAACTGAGACGTTACTTTTTTATCGCTCTCCTCTGTTTTCACACCTTCCGGGATCATCGGCTGATCGCTCACCAGCAATAAAGCACCGGTGGGAATCTTGTTATAGAAACCTACCGTAAAAATGGTCGCTGTTTCCATATCAATGGCATAAGCACGCACTTTGGTGAGGTAAGCTTTAAACTCTTCATCATGTTCCCAAACCCTACGGTTAGTTGTATATACGGTACCCGTCCAGTAATCCACCTGGTAATCGCGGATAGTGGTAGAAATGGCTTTCTGCAAAGCAAAGGCCGGCATGGCAGGTACTTCCGGCGGAAAATAGTCATTCGAGGTACCCTCTCCCCTGATGGCTGCAATGGGCAGAATCAGGTCGCCGATCTTATTTCTTCTTTTTAAGCCCCCGCATTTACCCAGAAACAATACTGCTTCCGGCTGAATGGCGGTTAACAGATCCATTACGGTAGCGGCTCCCGGACTCCCCATCCCAAAATTGATAATAGTGATCCCATCTGCCGTGGCGCACTGCATGGGTCTGTCGGTGCCCACTACTTTTACGTTATTCCATTGGGCAAACATGGTTACATAATTGCTGAAATTGGTGAGCAACACATACTTGCCAAAATTCTCCAGTACTTCTCCCGTATACCTGGGCAGCCAGTTATTAACGATCTCTTCTTTTGTTTTCATAATCCGTTGATTTGACAGATACACATAGGTATCTTTGAAAAAAATAATTGGCTAAATTACAAAAATTAGCCGCTATCACCAAGCCCATGATCCCTGTCAGCTATCCACAACACGATTTCCGCTTTAAACAGGAGGATGAAAAAGAATGGATCTTCGACAGCTTCCGCAAACAATGGGTACGCCTCACACCCGAAGAATGGGTACGGCAGAATATGCTGCAGTACCTGGTGCAGACCTTACAATATCCCGCTTCTTTAATCGCCGTTGAAAAAGAGATCAGCCTGGGCGAACTGAAAAAAAGGTTCGATATCCTCGTATATCGTGAATCAACACCCTGGATGATCATCGAGTGCAAAGAAATGGGGGTACCCTTAAGCGAAGCCGTACTCAAACAGGTACTGAACTACAATATCAGCCTCCGGGCCAGTTATATCATCATCACCAACGGATCAGATACAGCAGGTTTCGACTTACGCAACGGAACAGCATCACCCATTACCAGCTTCCCCTCGTTTTCCTAATGCTGGCTTAGCTGTAAAAAAAATGGTCTCCGGAATAAGATTCCACCAAAAATAAAAAGCCGCTGTAAAAACAGCGGCCTTTTGAAATTCAACATTATAGTCAGACGAATAATAACTTCGACATTCGTCTGTTCCTTGTTCGATATTCATCTGTTCCTATGGGAAGATACCCAACTCAGCATACGTAGTGCCCACTTTATTAATGGCACATACATAAGCAGCGGTTCGCATATCAGGAATCTCCGGATTGTTTTTCCAGATCTCCATGATCTCGCGGGTGGCACCAATCATGGTTTCTTCCAGTCCGCT
>SCVK01000186.1 GCA_004297075.1 Chitinophagaceae bacterium | reverse complement strand
GCAGAGTGGTAATAATTTATACTATTTAACTTAGACAGTGTACGACTTTTACCAGTATACATGTAATAAAAAAGCCCATCCCACCAGACAGGCTTTTTAAACGCTAATAACTAATCTGTTTATCCTCCAATCCTGAATCCACCACCGCCACTGCTCATCATCTCCGTCATCATTTTAGTGAATTCGGGGCGGGTCATCACTTTTCCTTTTTTGGGTTCTTTCAGTTCTTTGGGGTCAACGGTTTTTTTCACTTCTGTGGCAGTAAAAACGGTGGTGCCGTTATCTACATCCAGTTGTAAAATAACACCGGGTAACTGGCCATAATTTTCAGGTCCAACCGGACTGATAATATCATCTGCGTACCAGGCCACTACTTCCACTTCTCTTGCCTGCTGGCGAGGTTGGTTAGTAGTATCGGGTGCGCCGCCGCCCATTACGATCCGGCGTAGGCCACCTGACGTCTGTGTTATTTTACGGGTAGCTTTATGGCAGGTATAACCCAGGATAGTTTTGGTTTCGGTACCGAGCTTCCAGGGCTGCTGGCGGATAGAATCGGTGATGAGGAAATATTTACCCGCCACTTCAGAAGCCTGCACAGACCTTGCCTCACTGAAGTTTTTGTACAGGTCGCCACCACCCCCAGGACCACCAGTGCGCATAATGATACGTGGCCCACTACCCCCCGCAAACGGATCTGGTGCCTCGTCTTCGGGAACGGTTTTGTACATAGAGATACTGTCGCTGAAGAACAGCATGAATTTAGCTGTTCTGAACTCCGGTATCATGGCTTTCATCTGCTCGTCCTGGATGGTTTTGTGCATATTCACTTTCTGCTCGTAAAAAATGGTTCCCTGTTTTACCTGCGCCTGCAGGGCAGAGAGACTGAACAGGCCTGTAACGAAGAATGCTATTCTTTTCATGAAGGTTGTTTTTTAGACCTCAAATCTATACCAGTGGCTGGTTAAGCATTCTTGCTCAAAAGTTAATTAAGGTTAATAAAAGCGTCACTCCCTGTAAAGCCGGATTATATTTGTAATGCAATGGCGCCGATAAGTAAATTCAGTATTTCCCGGATCTTACTGGTAGCTGCGATCCTCCTGATCGTGGCCTTCCAGTCTTATTGGCTCAGCCGGCTATACAAAGAAGAGTGGCAAACACTTAAAAAAGAAACCAATGGAATTTTCAGGGATGTGGTATATAAAATGCAGGTAGACCGCTTTAAAGCAGATACCCTCATCTACAAACAAACCAGCGGCGAAAACCTGTTTGTGTACAATGCGGTGAATGCGTTGCGCAAGCAGAATGCTGATCTCAAAAAAACAGGCAACGGTCTCAAAAAAGACTCTGCCACAAAAATTACCCAGACTTTCTTTTTTGATAAGAATATGGACAGTATACGTCCGGGTAATATCAGGCGGATAGAAGTACATAAAAACGATTTGCCTCCTGAAATTGCGCAGATGCTGGCTAACCAGCAGATGGGCCGGGTACAATTGCCTCCCACGATGGATACGGGATTGATCAGGCGTATGTCGCAATCGGGCGTTAAAGTGCTGGTTAGCTTTAATGGTAAAGTTACCACCGATAGTGGTTACCGTACCGTACACGAAAAAAAGGAAGCGACTCAACCACCTTCGGCACCTACTCGTGCACCAGGCCTGATCATCCGCGCTAATGAGCCATCAGCCCGGGCTGCTACTACTCTTACGATCAAAAGCGACAATTTACCTTCTGAGAAATCATTTGTCCGCATGATCACTTCAGGTAAAGCGCTGGACGATACTTTGCCCATCCGCAAACTGGATTCGATCTATAAAAAAGAACTGGCCAAAGCAGGTATTCCGATTTCTTTCCAGATCATCAAAGGCAAAGAAGATTCCATGCACCGGAAAGATACCATGACCACTGCCAAACTGGCTACCAGTCCGGCCATCGTGGGTTTTATCCAGCCTTACTGGTACCAGGCGGGATTCGAAAATCCGGCCACTTTTTTGTTAAAGAAAATTTCGCTGCAGATCCTGTTCTCTTTGTTCCTGGTGGCATTCACTACGGTCACTTTCATCTTCCTGTATCGGAACCTGGTGATACAACGGAAGCTGACAGAGATGAAGAATGATTTCATCAGTAATATCACCCACGAGTTAAAAACGCCGTTGGCCACTGTAACCGTAGCGGTAGAAGCTTTGCGGAATTTTGGTGGCATACAGAACCCCGAACGTACCAAAGAATACCTCGATATTTCTGCAGCCGAATTACAAAGGCTGAGTTTGCTGGTAGATAAAGTGCTCAAACTCTCCCTTTTCGAAAACCGGGAACTGGAGTTGAAGAAAGAAGTGTTTGATCTGAAACAACTCACCGAAGAAGTGCTGAATACCATGAAACTGCAGTTCAGCACCCATCATGCCAGGATTGACCTGCAGGTAGAAGGAAGTTATTTTACTATTCTTGCCGACAGGCTCCATATTACGAGCGTCATATTTAACCTGCTGGATAATGCACTTAAATACAGCAAGGGTACCCCTGATATCCGGATCCGTTTACAGCACCAGGTAGATAGTATTCTGTTACAGGTATCTGATAAAGGGATCGGTATTGCACCCGATTACAAGACTAAGATCTTCGATAAATTTTTCCGTGTGCCCAGTGGCGATCATCATAATATCAAAGGTTATGGACTTGGGCTCAGTTATGTGGCGCATGTGGTAAAACAACATGGCGGCAGCATTACTGTAGACAGTGAGCCTGGCAAAGGCAGTACCTTCACCGTTAAACTTCCTGTTACATGAGCGTAAAAGTATTGT
>SCVK01000511.1 GCA_004297075.1 Chitinophagaceae bacterium | reverse complement strand
TGTCGGCGGTGCTCGACACCCACCATCCCGATCGGGCCGCGGCTCTGGCGGTGCCGCTGGGCGGCCGCGCCTTCCACAAGATGGACGAGTTCCTAGAGGCCTGCGACGTGGTCACGGTGGCCTCGCCGGCCAGCGCGCACATCGAGGGCGCCCTGGCGGCGCTGAAGGCGGGCAAGCCGGTCTACATCGAAAAGCCCATCGCCATCAGCCTGGCCGACGCCGACAAGATCATGGCCGAGGCGGCCAAGCAGAACCTGGTCGTGGCCTGCGGTCACCAGGAGCGCGTGGTCTTCCAGGCCATGGGCCTGTTCGACATCCCGGAGCAGCCGCTGCGGCTGGAGTCGATCCGCCACGGCACGCCCTCGGAACGCAGCCTCGACGTCTCGGTGGTGCTGGACCTGATGATCCACGACCTGGATCTCGCGCTGTCGCTCTCGACCGCCCAGCCGGTGGCGGTGGAAGGCGAGGGGAAGGTCGACTTCTCCGGCGGTTGGGATCAGGCGCGGGCCGAGGTCACCTTCGATGACGGCTTCACGGCGGTGTTCGACTCCTCGCGCATGGCGCTGGAGCGCAAGCGCAGCATGAAGCTGGTCTATCCGTCCGGCGAGGTGGAGATCGACTTCATCAGCCGCAAGTTCCGCAATACCACCGGCTTCGCACTCAATCGGGACTATGCCGACGCACCGGCCGTGAAGGACACGCTGGCGACCAGCGTCGAGGGCTTCCTGGCGGCGGTGCGCGGGCAGTCGCCTCGCCCGATCGTGACCGCCCAGGAGGCGGCGCGGGCGCTGGATTTGGCGCTGGCGGTCGAACAGGCGCTGGAGGATCGGGGCTAGCGGCGCTAGGCTTGTGCAACCCCAGCGGTGGAGCACGGCCATGACCAAGTTCGCCTACGACTTTGAGTTCCACACCATCGAAGGCGGCCACCTGCCGATGGAGACCTATCGGGACAAGGTCGTGCTGGTGGTGA
>SCVK01000185.1 GCA_004297075.1 Chitinophagaceae bacterium | reverse complement strand
TAGAGTATTTTGATGACAAGGATGTATTTGTAGTAAACAATACCAAGGTATTTCCGGCAAGAATGTATGGCCGTAAAGAAAAAACCGGTGCCAAGATCGAAGTGTTCCTGCTTCGTGAACTGAATAAACCCAATCGTTTATGGGATGTGATCGTTGATCCCGCAAGAAAGATCCGTGTAGGTAATAAACTCTATTTCGGCGAAAACGAAGAACTGGTTGCCGAAGTGATCGATAATACCACCAGCCGTGGCCGTACCATCCGTTTTCTGTGGGATGATGATGATGAGAGCTTTAAGAAAATGCTGGAGCATCTGGGAGAAACGCCCTTACCCAAATACATCAAGCGCAAGCCGGATGAAGAAGACAAAGAGCGCTACCAGACCGTATATGCCAAACATGAAGGTGCCGTTGCGGCCCCTACTGCCGGTTTACACTTCAGTAAAGAACTGATCAAACGTTGCGAGATCCTCGGGATCCGTTTTGCAGAAGTTACCCTGCATACCGGCCTCGGTACTTTCCGCCCCATTGAAGTAGAAGACCTGAGCAAACACAAAATGGATGCAGAATACTACGCCATCAATGAACAGGCCTGTAATATTGTGAACAAAGCCAAAGAAACCGGTCACCGCATCTGCTCTATCGGAACCACTACCATGCGAGCCATGGAAAGCAGTTTTACCGCACAGAAAATGCTGAAACCGAGCGAGGGCTGGACCAACCATTTTATCCACCCACCCTATAAATTCAATGTGGCGGATAGCCTCGTTACCAATTTCCATTTACCCAAAACCAGCCTGCTCATCATGACCTGTGCTTTTGCCGGTTACGACCTGGCGATGGAAGCGTATAAAAAAGCCATCAAAGACAAATACCGTTTCTTCAGTTATGGCGATGCGTTATTGATCATCTGATGTAACGATACAAAAATTGCAAAAGGACACAGTACAAACCCTGTGTCCTTTTTTATTTCCCTTACGGGATGATTGACTGCTAAGGCAAAGATGCGATTTGAGTTTTGCCATCGATTGCATCTTCTGCACTTCTAGCATCATGCGCCAACCTTTTTTATTCTCTTTCTCTCTTGTCCTTCTCTTAGTGAAACTTTTACACTTTCAGCAATTCCGCTGATCTGCAAGATCTTTTATTTCACTAAGAGAAGGACAAGAGAAAAAGAGTAAAAGAGGGGTCTTCTCAACTCCAACAGGTATGCGGCTTGGCGCAATTTTGTGGAAGTATTTGCTCGCAAAGTCGCGAAGGCACAGTTTTTTTTTATTTTTTGGAAGAAGGCCAATACTCGTTCGGTAACAGGTTGGCGATCTTTTCAGACCAGGCCCAGTAACCGGAAGTGATCAGATCGGTTCCTTCAAAATAGTTACCGCTGGCCAGCACCATGATGGGATTGGCAGAGGTTCTGAATAGTTCAGAAGTAAGCAGTATACTCGTTACCCCTCGCGGCAGCATTTTCTGGTATTCCGGTGGCGTTTTCTTTTTGGTATACACCACCTGCAGGTAATCGTTGAACTCCAGTCCTACCGTGGCACTATCCAACGCATACGCAATACTATCTCCCGGCAGAATGGTATTGATAAGAACGTTCATCGATTCAGGTTCATTCATTACTTTGCGGTAATAAGCCGCCGAATCGCGGCGTAAGCCGGGTAGTTGTCCATCCACCATCAGTGTGCCGTTAATGGCAGCATTCACCGCCTGGGCGCGGTACAGGGCTCTTACCCGTTTCTTCTCCGCGTCGGGCAGTTTGATGAGCTTGCGTACTTCAAAATTCTGTTCTACCAGTTTATTGCGGAACAGGCTGCGCATAAAATGCATCACCGAACCATAGTAAGCATCCTCCCGGTTTTCGGCCCACCGTTTCTGCAATCCTTTCCTTTTCGTTTCTATGTCTTCAAACAAGGGATAGCCCTGGTATAAAAAGATCCTGGTACCAAAATCGTATTCAAAACGGGTAAGGTCGTATTTCAACACATAGCCCAAAGCCCGGTTCTCGATCACCAGCCGGTCGTTGGCAATGGCTTTCAGTGTATTGTTCTTTTTACTGAAACGAAATTTAATCACCTCTTTATTCAACAGTTTACAATCCCTGGAAAAAGCGGAAGTACCAATAAAGTTCTCCATGAAAAAACTACCCCATCGTTCCCAGCCATTCTTTTCATAAGGCTCAACAATCACTTCCTGCAGTTCATTGACTTTGGGTTTGAGGAAGATGGTTAAGAGAGGTGGTAATTGTGCGGATGAAAGAGTGACCACCTGTGTTTCATAACCTATACAGGAAATCACCAGGTCGTACCTGCCTGCAGGAAAATTCCGGATGATGAATTGCCCTTTTTCATCGGTAATTGTCCCTACAGAACTATTGCTGATATACACGTTGGCAGATGCTACCGGGAGTTTATTATCTGCCGCCAATACCTTTCCTCCCAGATCAGTCTGTGCATAACACACACATGAGGTCAGGAGAAATCCGATCAAAAGCAGTGGGGCCAACCGCATAACTATAAATTTAGTTATACAATACTACGCTTTTATGTGGTACCAAAAAAGCCACTGAACAATCAGCGGCTTTTGTTGCTGTTACCGGAAAATGTTATTGTCATCCTCGGTAATGGTGATATAGTTTTTTCGTCCCAGTGTTTGATAATACAACAGATACGCCAGGAAAGGCAGGAAAACCGCAAGCTGCACCGTACCGAAATAAGGAGGTAACGGCATATGCAGAAAAGAAGGTATACCAAAGCTGGCAACAATCACCAGCAGTGCCAGCACCAGTCCTGCATTATACAATTTCATGGCTGAGCCAACAGTTACAAAACTGTTCTCGCCTTCTTTCACTGTAATAGTTAATTCAGGACTGCTGCACCAGGCAATTTTACATTGTATTGTATGGGTACCAGGTTCAGCCTGGTATTCCTCCGAACTGCCATTGGCGATCTTACCCACTTCCCTGCCATCAATAAATACCTGGAAACCACGGTTGCGGTTACGCCATTCACTTTTCCTGCTAATGATGATCTTGTTTGCCATAGAAGATTTATAAACCAAACAATCCTTTGTTCAGCAATTGTAAAGTTTTTGTTTTGTAGGCACTGGGCACCAGCAATGAAATATTATGCGGACTCCCCCCATAACTCACCATGGTTACCGGTACTTCGCTCACTGCAGTAAACAGTTTATGCAGTACATCTTCTGTTTTGGCGATCTCATTTCCTACAATGGATACAATGGTTTGCTGGTCTTCCACTTCTACCGTGCCAAATGGCTCCAGTTCGCGAACGATCTGGAGCAGGTAGATATCCGAATCGATGGTAACAGATACCGCCACTTCGGAAGTGGTGATCATATCGATGGAAGTATGGTATTTTTCAAACACTTCAAATACTTTACGCAGGAAACCGTAGGCCAGTAACATCCGGCTGCTCTTGATTTTGATGGCGATGATACCGTCTTTGGCAGCAACCGCTTTTACCCCTACGCTACCCGCTTCTTTGGTAATCACGGTTCCATGCGCATCCGGCTCCATCGTATTCAGCAATTTCACCGGTACATTCTCCTGCTGTGCAGGCCAGATACAGGTGGGATGCAGGATCTTGGCACCAAAATAAGCCAGCTCGGCCGCTTCATCAAAACTCAGTTGTTTAATAGCTACCGTTTTATCAACGATCCGCGGATCGTTATTGTGCATACCATCAATATCTGTCCAGATCTCACAAACAGAACCATGCACGGCTGCAGCGATCAGCGAAGCAGTATAATCACTGCCGCCCCGTTTCAGGTTATCCACTTCTCCCTTGGCATTACGACAGATATATCCCTGGGTGATGAATAATTTTTTATCCTTATGCTCCTGCAACAAGTGTGTTAATTTGGTTCTGATACTGCTTAGTTGCGGCTCTTCATTCGCATCAACAGACATAAACTCGAGCGCCGGCAACAACAAGTGATCAATACCCTGCTCTTCCAGGTAAGTACTGAATAGTTTCGTGCTCATCAGCTCACCCTGAGCGAGGATATCTTTGTTCAGTGCTTCACTGAAAGAGATCCGTAAAATAATATTGAGAAATTCAAAATGCTCGGTTACAATGGCATTGCCTTTGGCACGCGTTGATTCCTGCTTCAGCAGATCGATCACAAAACTGCGGTAATGTGCTTCCAGTTTATCGATATGCTCTTTCGCCAATCCCCTTTCACCCTGCGATAAATTATTACTGATCTCTACCAATGCATTGGTAGTACCACTGAGGGCACTTAATACAACGATGGTTGGTTCTGCATCTTTGGTGATGAGCTGCGATACCTGGTGCATACGTTCCGGCTTACCAACGCTGGTGCCTCCAAACTTCATTACTTTCATGTGTAACCCCCTTGCCTGTTTTGTTGTTAAAAAATCAGCTACAAATGTACAGCCTGCCTGTAAATGAGGAGGGATGTATTTTGTGAACAGCTGTTAGCATAAACGAACCATATTTGCCACTGGCGCCGGTAGCATGGGAGGGTTTGTGGAGCTATTTCAGCATATAAATTACCCTACTCAAAAAAGGGATCATAATTGTAATGAGAACCTGGCGGCCAGCGTCTGTAAATCTTCCACCACACTATCTACCAGAGGGATCCCCTCTTTCATCCTCACTGCTTCTATCTCTCGTTCCGGATCGCCGGGAATCAGCACCCGCTCCTGTCCTGCCGCCGGCGTAGCCGAACGGAAACGTCCGATCCAGTTGTCCATATGTTGTTTGAACTCTTCCGCCGGACGAAATGCATCTACCCGCATGGCACCAAAAAAATGTCCGAGTCCCTGCCCGGGCATATTTTCAGGCATGGGAACATACGCAGGAAAAGGTGGTACCCATGGACCATACGAAGCACCGCTTAACACCGCAGAAAAAATATCCACGATACTGCCCAGCGCATAACCTTTGTGACTGCCATGTTCCCGATCACTCCCCAACGGCAGTAAAGCTCCTTGCTTTTTCAGGATATTCGCATCTGTTGTTTGGTTTCCTTCTTTATCCTGCACCCAACCCAAAGGCGTATCCGCATTTTTTCGCTGCAGGATCTCCAGTTTGCCATTGGCTGCGGTAGTAGTAGCAAAATCGGCTACAAAAGCAGGTTGCCGACCCGCAGGTATGGCTACCGCGATGGGATTGGTACCCAACATCCGCTGTATCGAAAAAGTAGGCGCTACCAGGGCACTGGCATTGGTCATGGCCATACCGATCATATCCTGTTCCAGTGCCATCATGGCATGGTGTCCTGCAATACCAAAATGATTGCTGTTACGTACACTCACCCAGCCCGTACCTGCTTTTTTGGCTTTCTCTATAGCCACCTGCATGGCATAGGGGGCTACCACCAGCCCCAGCCCCGCATCTCCGTCCACCACGGCCGTAGAAGGTGTTTCGTGTACGATTTGCAGTACGGGTGAGGCATTTACACGACCCGCTTCCCATAACCGCACATAACCGGTTAAACGTGCTACGCCGTGACTGTCTATGCCACGGATATCCGCAGCAATCAACCCACGGGTGGCAGTAGCTGCATGCTCATCCGAGCAGCCGATACTTTTGAAAACTGCGTAAGTGAATTGATATAACTGATCGTAAGAAAAAAGCATATAAAAATCTAAAGATGAATAAATCCTGATCAGTGCCGAAGATACATGCTTTGCCATTAACTGTTGCCAGCAACAGCAGTCGCTCGGCTCTGCCGAGTGACCACTATCCCCCCGGCCTCGGGCCGAAAAAAAATCACAGTTCCATCACAACAATCGGAGATCGGGGGTTTGCACTGCTATACCACCAATGCCCCGGTTCCGCAACCCAACCCGCCCGCACAGGATTCTGATGAATATACTTGATCTTCTGCCATAACACTTTCTGATTAAAGCAATCAATCGGATGATTCGTCTTTTGCCAGAACATATTCTCCGCATGCTGCTTTTGAAACTTAGCGTTGTACTGAAAAACAACTTTCATCCAATCTCTTCTGCTTTCTTGGGGGTTATCATAGATCATGGCAAGCATTTGTTTGGCCGTATAGCTTTTAAAATCTCTCAGCAGATGATTCAGTACTCCCTGCTTTTGTGCAGCCACCCAATGCATGTGATTACTCATGATCACATAGGCATATAATTCCAGTCCCTTGTGTTGCTGACAGTATTGAATATTTTTTACCAATTCTTCGCAATATTGTTTCCGGGTAAATACATCTACCCAACCTACAACGGTTAAGGTTACAAAGAAAACGGCATCATAATTGGCTTTACGCAGTTCGCTCATGGTGCAGGATTTGGCTGGATGCCAAGTTATAATAGTCACTCGGCAGAGCCGAGCGACTATTGCATCATCAGGTATTATTACTGCGTAATAATACCTGATGATGCATGAATAATCACCTTATCATGATGTAATAAAAGAAATACTATCTGATCACCTGACAGAAACTGCCATCAAAACAAACATCTTTATCAAAATTGCTAAAGAGATAATCCAGGTAAACAGCCGCTTCTCTGCGGGTTAAAGGCAACTGATTGGTTTTTTTTGTTAATTGAAATTTTTGCAGTGCGGTATTCATATCACGCAGCTTTGCAGTTTCCTCATCGGTAGCAGTATTCCTGGTCATCAGCGATTGGTGCAACCGAAGTAAAAGCGCAAGGTTTACATATTTTGTTTGTGCCGTTTCCCGGTAACCTGTTATTCCATACGCTTTTTTCATCCCATCCAGCAATTCACTGCTCACCATCAGACTATCCGGATAAAAATAAGTTTTGTTGGCCCAGCCAATACTTTTTCCTACGCCTTTGATCAATCCTTTCAGACCGATCCATTGTATGGTTTCCCAGGCAGGATCGTCCTGTGTTACATCCACAAAAGGCATGAGATAACATTTGTTCTGTAACAGTTCTTTCTGGATCTCTCGGATGCGGATACCAGTGATATACTTAGAATCCTCCCCCGCTTTCCGCGCTGCAATGATGCCGGCGGCTTGTCCGGTAAGTAATACCACCGGCTGCAAACGGGTGGTTCCATTCGCAATATTGCTGACTGAAATTCCTTTCTCACAAACTACCAGTCCCTCCACTCCTTTCGGAATCAATGCGCCCAATGGAATCGAAAACGATGGCACTTGCGGAAACGGGATAGGCGGTACTTTTCCCGGGTATTTTGCATGGTGATGATCTACCGGATAATCGCCCACAGCAATACCTGTGCGGTACAGGTTGTATTGATATGGCATGCGGATATGGTCAATATTCAACCGCACTTCACCCTGCACCCTTCTGCCTTCGCGATGATAAGGAATGAATGCCATGCCCTTATCCATCTCATCTTCTGCCAATCCGATTTGTTTTTGTT
>SCVK01000184.1 GCA_004297075.1 Chitinophagaceae bacterium | reverse complement strand
CTGTCATGAAATGGCCCACCAACTGGGGTATGCCAGTGAGAGCGAAGCCAATTTTGTGGGGTACCTGGCCGCTGCCGCGTCTAAAGATGTATATGTGCGTTATTCGGTGTACCTTGATCTGTTCTCCTATGCGCAGGGGGAGCAGGTGCGGATGTATGGAAAGGAAAAGGATTTCACCATTTTCGAATCGGTATTGAAACAGAACAGGGAAACGATGGATACCCTGGTGAAAAAAGACAGAAAAGAGATCCGCGAATTCTTTTTCAAAAGGCGCAACCGGATTTCGCCGGCCGTATCCAGCTTATATGATCAATACCTGAAACTGAATAAACAATTGGAAGGGTTGAACAGTTATAATGAAGTGGTGGGATGGTTAATTGCTTACCGCAAAAAATATGGCAAACTTTAATTGGGTGAAACTGGTGGTGTCTGTTTTGTTTACCGTGGGAATCGGTTCCCTCGGTGGTATTTTCACAATCAGTGAGATCCCGGGCTGGTATGCTGGTTTGCAGAAACCTTCTTTTAATCCCCCCAACTGGATCTTTGGCCCGGTATGGTCGATGTTGTACCTGCTGATGGGCATCAGTTTTTACCTGGTATGGAAACAGCCTGTGTCTACGGTGCGTAATGTGGGGCTCACCCTCTTTGTGATCCAGTTCATGCTGAATTTTTGCTGGAGTATCCTGTTCTTTAACCAACACATGATCGCTGCGGCCTTACTGGAAATGGTGTTCCTATGGATCTTCATCCTGCTCACCATGATCTGGTTTGCCAAACTTTCCCGAACGGCCGCCTGGTTATTATTACCTTATTTAGGCTGGGTCAGTTTCGCCACCGTTTTAACGGCAGCCATCTGGAAGCTGAATCCGTAATCCGCTAATCCGTCATCCGCAAATTCTAAAACTGGTTCTTCCACATCATACTCTCCACTGGTCTATCCGGCTGCCCGCTGTATTTGGCATTGCCTTTCTGGTTGTATTTAACAGCGATCTCTCCGTCTACGGGGAAATAGATCAGCTGACCAATGGGCATTCCCTTATAAATGCGCACGGGTTGTTTGCAGGAGATCTCCAGTGTCCAGTTACCGCAGAAACCCACATCGCCTTTGCCGGCAGTAGCGTGGATATCAATTCCCAGCCGGCCGGTAGATGATTTTCCTTCGAGGAAGGGAACATGGGCATGGGTTTCGGTATATTCTTCTGTTACGCCTAAATAAAAAGCATGGGGTTGTAATACAAACCCTTCATCCGGTATTTCGAAGTACTCGATCTTATTGTGCTTTTTGGCATCCAGTTCCGCATTTACGTAAGTGGCCAGCCATTTGCCCAGGTGAACATCGTAACTGTTGCTGCCGAGGTCGGCCCGGTTATAGGGTTCGATCTTGATGGTTCCTTTGTCTATTTCTTCCAGTATGCGTGAATCTGTGAGGATCATTCTTTGTACTTTTATCTATTGAGACTGTAATTATACGAACCCCTGCAAGCTAAATTCTAAATTACTCCTGTGCCGCTGTTTTATCAACAAGATATCAACCCAACCACAAAACTGGCGGTCTGGAAGATCGAAGAAACGGAATCTTTTTTTCTGCAGGCCGTGCCATTGGGTCGTGAGATCACACATCCGCACAAACGCCTGCAACACCTGGCGGGGCGTTTTCTGTTGCCGTATTTATTTCCTGATTTTCCGCACCACGATATCGAGGTCGCGGATACCCGCAAACCTTTTTTACCGGGAGAGCAATACCATTTTTCCATCTCTCACTGCAGTGCGTATGCGGCGGCTATCGTAAGCAGTACAGACAGGGTGGGGGTGGATATTGAAACGATCTCGCCCAGAGTAGAGAAAATCAAACATAAATTTCTCCACCCGGACGAACTGGTTTTTGTGCATGGTTATCCCAATGACCAGCAAATTCCTTTGCTTACCCTTTTATGGAGTTGTAAGGAAGCCATGTTTAAATGGTGGGGCAGGGGGGAGGTGGATTTTAGTGAAGTGTTACGGATTGAACCCTTTTTATTAGCCCGGAAAGGCATCATAAAAACCATATTCCATAAAAATGATTTTCTGGTAGAACTGGATATGCATTACCGGATGGAAGAGGGGGTGAGTTTGGTGTGGGGGAATCAATGAGTGGATGAGTGAATGGGGGGGATTCAATGATAGAATGATAGAATGATAGAATGATAGAATGATAGGATGATAGAATGATAGAATGATAGGATGATAGAATAAGGCTGACAATTACTAACTACTAATTATTAATTCCTAATTAATCATCAAAGCGGCTTTGGGCTTTGGTTTTGGGAACGAACATGAGGTTTTTCTGGAGCATTACTTTCATTTGTCTTTTTACCAGTTGGCCCATGGTTTTGGCTTTTTTGAAAGCGGTGGGGTTATTGAAATGAGTGCTGAGTTCTTCTTTGAGTTGTTCGATCTTTTCGGGTTTGGAGATATTGTCATCACTCATGATATCGAGGATCTCCTTCATGCGGTAGCGCGCCGACACCAGGCGGAAAGTCATCATGGTTCTTTCCTCAGCCTGGTATTGGGCAATGGATTTGGCATCGAGGTGTTTGGCCACAATGTCTACCAGTGGTTTGTTCTCTTTGAAAAACTGGGGTAAGTACAGATTTTTCCTTCCTTCATAGGATTGCTGGTCAAAATCGATGGCGCGGATGCGGTATTGGTAATCTTCAATATCGGGAGTGATATTCACCACAAAATTATAGGCCCGCATATCGCCCAATAAGTGTACAAAACAACGTTCGTTGAACTTCACAAACTCTTTGGCCAGCCGGATCTGGTTGGTGTTTGGATCCTGCAGGTAATCATGGATAAAGATATCGCCGGGGATGCCCGGAATATGTTCTTCGATCAGGGTGTTCTTGTTGGTGAAATAAGTCATCCGGTTGGGCGATAACAGGTGTTCCAGTTCCAGTCCGTAAATACGGCTGGCATCGGCCTGTTTGATATAGTAATGATCGTAGTTGTCGTTGAACTTGTTTACGATACGGATGCGGAAGGGCTGGCTGTTGCCGAAAAAACAGAAATCGATGCGGGCCACATCCAGGTGATTGATAAAGCTGAGATCACCTTCGGTTTTAAGAATGGCATAAATGCGTACAAGGTTCTCACGCAGGAATTCCCATTCGTGCATGTCGTACGACACTTTTTCCCAGGCCGTGTCCTTGCCATATTTATCTTTTAGCGGAACCGTATAGGTAAAACGCTGCAGATCGGCATAACTCACGGGCAGGTTTACCTCGCGGCCATACTTTACCAGATACTGCCGCAGATCATCTTTTACCGGGAAAATGGGTTTCTTCTTCGATGGACGATCGGGTTGATCAGATGGGTCGATATGGTTGAAAGGATTACTCAACTAATATAGGGTCTGTGTCTTCGAGTAAATTCAGGTTAATGGCGTCGGCACCGGCAATACCTTCTACGGATCCTTTGATATGTGCAGCATTCAGCAATACTTTCTCCAGTTGTTTTTCCCTGGCTTTCCAGAGTTTTTCCATGGCATCTCTTTCACGCTGGATGCTCAGTTTCATACTCATGAATCCTTCGCGGATCGCTTTCCATTGTTCACTGAATTCGCTTCCTGTCAGATAATCATAGAGCATGTGCATTTTATCGCCTTTGTTGTCCTGGCTTTTTTTCGCATCGGCAATTTTGAGCAGGGCATTTCTTAACAGCAGGGCCACGCTTCTTACTTCTGCAAAACTGCAGATATACACACCATCTTTTTCCCCAAACCGGTCCATATCTTTCGGGAAAGCCTGTGTTACTATCACGGCAACATCGGCACCGAGCGTACGCATATCCGCTTTTAGCTTTTCGATCCATTCGTTCGAAAAATCTTTGGTGCGCTTGCTTTCATAAATGATCTTGCCTGCTTCGTTGCCGAACTGGTTGCGTACGGTCTGGGTACAATCCGCTCCCCTTACGCCTTTGCCCACTTCCTCTATTTTATCGAATGGGAAAGTAGCCTGTAATAATTCTTCCAGCATTAGTTCCTGCACTTCTCCCTGTAACTGCATACTGCCCTGTTCCGATTTGCGGCGCATTTCTTCGGCCAGTTTTTTCTGGTCGTCCAGTTGTTTTTCCAGTTCTTTCAGTCGCAGCTGGTATTCCTGTTCTTTCAGGCTGATCTTTTCTGATTCTTCTTTCTGTAATTGTTCTTTCAGTTTTTCCCTTTCTTCCATCAACTGCTTCTGCAGGGTAAGCTGCAATTCTTCCTCCCTGGTTTTCAGGGCCTGTTCTTTCTGTAAAAATTCCAGTTGCTGTTTACGGGCTTCTTTCAGTTTTTCTTCATTCTCGGCTGCGTTCTGCTGCAGCATTTTCAACTGGTTCTCAAAATCAGCAGCCACAGATTTGCGGATGGTATCCTGTAGTTCCAGCTGTAGTTTTTTCTTTTCGGCATCTATCTGTTTGCGGTTCTCCTCGTCCTTGGCCTGTAACTGTTGCTGAAAACTGGTTTCCTTCAGCCTGAATTCTTCGTCTTTTTTCTTCTGCCAGTCTACCATTTTGCCACGCAGTTCCTTTTCGATCTCATCGCGCATAGAATCGCCGGGTTCGAACTGGTGATTACAGTTGGGGCAGGTGATAATAAAACTGGACATGTAGGTTTTTTTTTACAAAGTAAGACTAAGCATTGAAATGAAAAAACCGGCTCAACTGAGCCGGTTTGTGCGGAAGAGGAGATTCGAACTCCCACGCCCGGTAAAAGGCGCTACCACCTCAAAGTAGTGCGTCTACCAATTTCGCCACCTCCGCAGTTATTTTCGAGATCTAAGAAATGATAAACCAGTTCGGATTTTATCAGTTTCCTTTTCTCCCTTCGGTAAGTTCGTCACCTGCCGCAGGTTTGGGAACGCAAATGTAAAGGAAACAGAATAAAATCAGCGGCAGATTCCCGGATTTTAATTGTTTACCGCTGAGAATCAGGTGCAGGAATGTATTACATCCTTTCAGGAACCCTGATCCCTAATACACTCATCCCGTTTTTGATCACCTGCGCTGTAAGCCGGGAAAGCTGTAAACGGAGTTCTTTTTTCTCCTGGCTCTCGGCATTGCCTATGGAATGCTCCGTATAAAATGAGTTAAAGATCTTGGCCAGGTTAAACACATAAATGGCCACTTTGGAAGGGTCGTGTTCATGGGCGGCATCTTCTAATACAGCAGGGAAGGTTTCCAGATGGATGGACAGCTCCTTTTCCAAAGGCAGTAAGGTAGCCTGGAGTGGGGAGTTGGGAGTCTGGACTGCTGTATCTTCTCCTGCTTTTCGTAAAATGCTTTTGATCCTTGCGTGGGTATATTGTATAAAAGGGCCGGTAAAACCATGAAAGTCGATACTTTCTTCCGGGTTAAAGACCATTTTCTTTTTGGGATCTACCCGCAGCAGGAAAAACTTCAGGGCACCGAGTCCGATGGTATCGTATAATTCTGTCAGCTCTTCTGCTGTAAAATCTTTCACTTTACCCAGCTCTTCCGTTTTCTGGCGGGCTATGTTCACCATTTCTTCTACAAGATCGTCTGCATCTACCACGGTTCCTTCGCGACTTTTCATTTTACCGGTAGGCAGTTCCACCATGCCGTAGCTCAGGTGATAGATGCCATCTGCAGAAGGCAATCCCAGTTTCTGGCAGATCAGTTTCAATACTTTGAAATGATAATTCTGTTCATCGCCCACCACATAAATACTCTGGCTGGCATTGAATTCTTTCTGTTTCTGCTCGGCCAAACCAATATCCTGCGTGATGTAAACCGACGTGCCGTCTTTTCTGCGAACGAGTTTTTCATCCAGTCCATCGGCAGTAAGGTCGATCCAAACACTACCGTCCGGCTTCTGGTAAAATACGCCTTTGGCCAGACCGGTTTCTACCAGGTCTTTTCCTAATAAATAGGTATTGCTTTCGTAATAGGTCTTATCAAAATCACTGCCGATGCGCTGGTAAGTAGCATCAAACCCCGCATATACCCAGCTGTTCATGTTACGCCAGAGTTCCATTACTTCGGGTTTGCCGGCTTCCCAGTCGAGCAGCATTTGCTGGGTGGCCAGCATAATGGGGGCGGTTTTTTCTGCTTCTTCATCCAGTTTGCCCTGTGCTTTCAGTGCTTCTACCTGCCGTTTGTATTCGTCGTTGAACTTTACATAATAATCACCCACAAAATGATCGCCCTTGGTATGGGTAGAAGCCGGTGTGGCACCATTACCAAACAGCTGCCAGGCAATCATGCTTTTACAGATATGGATGCCGCGGTCGTTTACGATACAGGTCTTTACCACTTCATTACCATTGGCTTTCAGGATCTCCGCAATACTTCTTCCCAGGAAATTATTCCGCAAATGCCCAAGGTGTAAGGGTTTATTGGTATTGGGAGAGGAGTACTCTACCATTACTTTCTGTCCATTCCGTGGTGCATCCCCAAAAGAAACATTGCCGTATTGTTCGTTCACAAACTGCAGCCAGTAACGATCGGCCACGGTAATATTGAGAAATCCTTTGATGATATTATAGGCAGTAAAAAGTTGGGGATGGGTATCAACAATATATTGGCCCAGTTCCTGTCCCAGTGCATCGGGCGATTTTTTCAGCTGTTTTACAAAGGCAAACAGCACAACAGTATAATCGCCTTCAAATTCTGGTTTGGTGGCATTTACCAGTACATCCTTTGGAGCCAGTTCTACCTGGTACAGTTGGTGTATGGCGGCTGCGGTAACTTCTTTTATCCGGGTAACAACACTCATTTCTTAACAATTTCGGCTGGCAAAAGTAACTAATTAACCCCTACCTTCGGCACCATAATGCGAAAGCTGCATGATACGATCCGTG
>SCVK01000183.1 GCA_004297075.1 Chitinophagaceae bacterium | reverse complement strand
ACTGATGGGCGATAGTATTGAATTCTGGAAAGACCTGATGAGTCATCCAACCTATGATGCTTTCTGGCAGGCAAGGAATACCCGGAATTTTGTACAGCATATCTCTCCCGATATTCCTACACTGATCGTGGGTGGTTTATTTGATGCTGAAGACTGTTACGGTGCATGGAACCTGTACAAAGCCATAGAAAGCAAAACCAAAAACAATAACCAGATTGTGATGGGCCCCTGGTTTCACGGACAATGGGGCGCACATGATGGCAGCTATCTCGGTAATGTACAGTTTGGCAGCAATACCAGTGACTGGTACCGCCAGAACATAGAACTCCCCTTTTTCAATTATTACCTGAAAGGAAAGGGATCTGTTGACGCGATCAAAGAAGCCAATATCTTTTTCAGCGGTGCCAATGAATGGAAGCAATTACCCGCCTGGCCGCCCGCCAATAGTCAACCGCAACCCATGTACCTGCAACCCAATGGCAAACTGGGTTTTACAGATGCGGCGGCCGGAACCGTAAACAGTTTTGCAGCCTACACAAGTGATCCTGCCAAACCGGTTCCCTATACAGAAGATGTACATCTCGGACGTACCAGAGAATATATGACAGACGACCAGCGTTTTGCTGCCCGCAGACCGGATGTATTGGTATTCAAATCCGATATCTTAACAGAAGATGTTACACTGGGTGGTGTGGTAACAGCCGATCTGCTGGTGAGCCTTTCTGGCACTGATGCAGATTTTGTGGTAAAACTGATCGATGTATTTCCCGATGATTTTGCGTATGCTACCCCGGGTAGATCCAATTATGAAATGAGCGGATACCAGATGCTGGTACGCGGAGAAGTGATGCGTGGCAAATTCCGGAACAGTTTTGAAAAACCGGAAGCTTTTGTGCCCAACAAACCCACCCAGGTAAAATTTGCACTGCCCGATGTGGCACACAGCTTTAAAAAGGGCCACCGGATCATGATACAGGTACAAAGCAGCTGGTTTCCGTTGGTAGACAGGAACCCGCAGAAGTTTACAGATATTTACCAGGCAAAAGACAGTGACTTCCAGCCTGCTACTATCAAACTGTACCACCATGCTTCGAAAGTAATATTACCTGTGCTTAAATAAAACCGATTACGGCGATTGATATCGCATTTAAAATATTGCCCCCATATGAAACAAAGATTGTTTGCTTTCGCGTTTTTAGTATCTTTTTATCTGCAGGCACAGGAACCTGCCATTATTCCCAAACCATCCCGTTTAGAAATGCTGGACGGAAATTTCAGCATCACCCCCGCCACACAGATCGTAACTGCCGGAGCCGGTGTGGAGAAAGCAGCGATGTTCCTGAATGATTACCTGCAGAAATTTTATGGCTTTCGACTGAACGTTTCAAAAACGGCGGCTGCCAAAAACAGTATTGCACTGACCCTCGCTAAAAAAGCCGGTGATGTTGACGGAGCCTACCATCTGCTGGTAACCAGAACTGGTGTGCAGATCACAGGTGATAATGCCACCGGTACTTTTTATGGTGTACAATCGCTGTTGCAGTTATTACCGGTGGAGAAAAAAAGGGAATTGATTATTCCGGCACTGGAGATCGATGACCAACCCCGTTTTGCGTATCGTGGTATGCACCTGGATGTGGGCCGCCATTTTTATCCGGTAGATTTTGTCAAGAAGTTCATCGATTATATTGCCCTGCACAAGATGAATACTTTTCACTGGCATCTTACAGAAGACCAGGGCTGGCGGATTGAGATCAAGAAATATCCAAAGCTGACGCAGGTAGGCGCTTACCGGAACGGTACCATTATTGGTCACCACCCCGGCACCGGCAACGACCAGACAAAATATGGCGGCTATTATACACAGGAGCAGGTGAAAGAGATTGTCAAATATGCCAGCGACAGATTTATTACCGTTATTCCCGAGATCGAAATGCCGGGTCATGCATCTGCAGCCATTGCGGCTTATCCGGAACTCAGCGCTTTCCCTGATGAAGCCACCAAACACCCGGCCAAAGTAACCTGGTTCGGCGATAGCACCGGCAAACAGGTACAACAGGGCTGGGGTATTTACCCGGATGTATTTGCACCAACGGAATACACTTTTAAGTTCCTCGAGAATGTGCTGGATGAAGTAATTCAGCTTTTCCCCTCTACCTATATCCATATCGGTGGAGATGAGTGTCCGAAAGAAAACTGGAAACGTTCGGCTTTCTGTCAGCAACTCATCAAAGAAAAAGGATTAAAGGACGAGCATGACCTGCAGAGTTATTTTATCCAGCGGATCGAGAAATACCTGAACGGAAAAGGTCGGCAGATCATTGGCTGGGATGAGATCCTGGAAGGAGGTCTGGCACCCAATGCCACTGTAATGAGCTGGCGCGGAGAAAAGGGCGGCATTGAAGCGGCCCGGCAGAAACACAATGTGATCATGACACCCAACAGTTATGTGTATTTTGATTATGGCCAGAACAAAAAAGAAGATTCGCTCGTGATTGGCGGTTATCTTACCGTACAGAAAGTGTATGGTTACGAACCGGTACCCGCGGCATTACCAGCCGAAAACACCAAATATATACTGGGGGCACAGGCCAATGTATGGTCGGAATACATGAAAACCCCTTCTAAAGTGGAATACATGATCTTTCCCCGCATGACGGCTTTAAGTGAAGTATTATGGAGCCGGAAAGAAAGCAGGAACTGGCCCGATTTTGAAAAAAGAATGGAACAGCAGACCAAACGTTATGCTTTATGGAATACCAGTTATAACAGTAAATACCTGGATCCATTGAATAAATAATGTAGGTTTCTGCGTATTTAAAACAAAAAGATGCGTTTTTTTGCGTTTTTATATAGAATTTAGCCGCAGAAACATCCCATAACCACTAAAAAGTAATAAAACAGATAAACCATGGTTGACTCATTTGAAAAGATCCCGGTAAAAATTTACCCGAATGCAGAAAAGGGTTCCGCATTTGTGGCCGCGGAAATTGCCAAACTGATCAGGGAGAAGGCCGCTGCTAACCAGTATTGTGTATTGGGGATGGCTACGGGTGGAACTCCGATTGACCTTTATGCCGAGTTGGTAAGGATGCACCGGGAAGAAGGGCTGAGTTTTAAAAATGTGATCACTTTTAACCTGGATGAATATTACCCGATTGAAAAAAATGCCTACCAGAGTTACTGGAGTTTTATGCACCGGCACCTGTTTAACCATGTAGATATTGACCCATCCAATATTCATATCCCCAACGGAAGCTGGCCCAAGGATGAGATCAAAAAATATTGTGCCGAATATGAAGGTAAAATGGAAAAAGCAGGCGGTGTAGACCTGCAGATCCTGGGAATTGGTCTGAACGGGCATATTGGTTTTAATGAACCTGGTTCCAGCATCTATTCCCGCACCAGGCTGGTGAACCTGCAGAACACCACCCGTATTGCAAATACCTATGAGTTTGAAAATATTTCGAAAGTACCCCGTCTCGCTATTACCATGGGTATTGGTAATATCCTGAAAGCCAAACGCATTATTTTGATGGGATGGGGACAGAAAGCCGCCATTATTGCCCGTGCGGTGGAGGGAGATGTAACCGAACAGATCCCGGCCAGCATATTGCAGCAGCACGAAGATTGCACCTTTGTGATTGATGAAGCCGCCGCTACAGAACTTACCCGTATCAAATCGCCCTGGCTTACCGGCGATTGTGAGTGGACGCCGCAGATGATCAAAAGAGCGGTGGTACACATGGCCCTGAAAGTGAATAAATCGGTGCTGAGTCTTACTTCCAACGACTATCTAGAAAACGGTCTCTCCGATCTGCTGGTAGAAAAAGGCGACGCTTACGAAATTAACCTGCAGGTATACTACCTGCTTCGCGATAGTATTACCGGCTGGCCGGGGGGGAAACCTGGGGCCCATATTCCGGCACACCCCGAAAGAAGTGAGCCGCATCCCAAAAAATGTGTGATCTTCTCCCCTCACCCAGATGATGATATCATCAGTATGGGAGGAACTTTTATGCGCCTGCACGACCAGGGACATGAAGTGCATGTGGCTTACCAGACCAGTGGTAATATTGCCGTTACAGATGAATTTGTAACGCGATTCCTGGATTTTGCTGTTGGATTTGAAGCAATGTTCGGGATCGATAATCACAAGAGTCAGGAAATCCTGACTGCCGCCAGAAATTATATTTCAGGCAAACAGAAAGACCAGCGCGATACGAATGAAATCCGTGCCATCAAAGGCCTGATCAGACGCTGCGAAGCAACTGCCACCTGCCGGTATGTGGGGTTAACCGAGGACCGCTGTCATTTCATGAACCTGCCTTTCTACGAAACAGGTACCATCGATAAAAAACCCATGGGCGAAGAAGATGTGGTGCTGACCATGGAATTACTTCGCAAACTGAAACCGCACCAGGTATACTGCGCCGGCGATCTGGCCGATCCGCATGGTACCCATAAAGTGTGTCTCGAAGTCATTTTTGAAAGCTTACGCAGGATAAAAGCTGCGGGCGACGAATGGGTGAAAGATTGCTGGGTATGGTTGTATAAAGGTGCCTGGCAGGAATGGGATATTGCCGAAATTGAAATGGCGATCCCGATGAGCCCGGATCAGGTGATGAAAAAACGTTTTGGCATTTTTATCCATCAATCACAAAAAGATATGGTTCCCTTCCAGGGCAGCGACAGCCGCGAATTCTGGCAGCGTGCCGAAGACAGGAACGGCAATACCGCTAACCTGTATGCCGCATTGGGCATGACCAAATATGCGGCCATGGAGGCATTTGTGCGCTGGCATTATTAACCGCTGGCCACAAAACCTGTTATCTAATTTCGTAGTGCTTATTTTTACCGGATGCAAGACCTCAGAAAAGGCCGCCAGGCAATTGCCCTGGTTTGGAGTGAGTTATGGAAGAACCCGTCTTTTAAAAAAAAGACCATCATTTACAGCAGCCTGCTGGTTGCCATATTGGTGATTTTACCTTTTTTCTTTTCCGCCATTGAAAAAAGAAACGGCATTCAGTTAAATGATCCGATCCTGCAATTGATTCCGGCAGTGGATGTGTCGCTGGCAACTTTTCTGGTCATCTGGTCCATGACTGTTTTTTTATGGGTGAGGATGCTGCAGAATCCTTCCCTGTTTCTCGTCACGCTCTGTTCCATGGTTTTATTGTTCCTTTCCAGGCTGGTCAGTATCAGCCTGCTGCCTCTTGATCCACCAGTGGGTCTGATCCCCTTGAAAGACCCGATTGTGAACTTATTTTATGGGGGCACCAATGTATTTATCACGAAAGATCTTTTTTACTCAGGCCATACTTCCACCCAGTTCCTGTTCTTTCTTTGTCTGCATAAACAAAAGGATAAACTGATTGCCCTGGCAGCTTCTTTAGTGGTAGCTACGCTGGTACTGGTGCAACATGTTCACTACACCATAGATGTGGTTTTTGCATTTGTATTTACCTGGCCCATTTATCTGATCGGCAAGCGACTGGCCAAACATTAAGGAGATATCAGAAAGCCTCTCCTAACTGCAGGTAAAAGCCATTGTTTTTTCCCTGACCAATGCCGTAATCGAGGCGAATGTTCAGTTTTTCTTTTTTATTTACGGCTATCCGTAAGCCGCCGCCATAGGAATATTTGAGATCACGGAGAGTATAATCAGTAAAATCGCGGCCCACATTGCCGGTGCCACCAAAAACAACCGCACTGATGCGTTTCAGCAAAGGGAAACGGTATTCTGTCTGAAAAACAAGTTGATTCTTGTCCTTATACCGTCCATCATAATAACCACGCATCCGGTTTGCCCCACCAAAAGAGGCCAGGCTACGCACCGGAACATCGCCCGTATTATTGAAGCTGTATAACTGAAAGGCCAATACTGATTTACGAACCGCTATGAATTTACGGAGATCGAACACATAATTGGTATACACATAATCAGACCCCAGCAACTTGCTGAAATGATTGAAAGTGAACTGGTATAAAAATCCTTTATCGGGGGCAAAAGCATTGTTTCTCGAATCCCAAGTAATACTTCCACCCAGGCCGGATACATGGTATCCGTGCCTGCCAAAAACCTGCTGCTGATCAAACTTACCCCCTGCCTGGTATTCAATATCCCATACTTTCTGTTTCTCAAAAAGCAGTCCGGCAAATAAATGTGGTGCTACTTTCCGCATCAGATGCAGGTAAACATAGTACTGTTTGAATTTATAGGGTTCTTCATCCGCATCTGCGGTTTGCTGCCCCAATCCCCAGAACTTATCGGGGTAAGAGCTGAAAGAAACCTGCTCATGAAGGATATACTTTTCTTTATTGAAATACTGGGAACCTGTAATGGCAGCCACCAGTTGTTTTTTGGTGGAATAGAGCAATAAGGCATCCAGATCGGAGGTTCTGGATATTGTATCGGTTTTAAAAGGCCGGAAGGTTAAAGCACCTAAGCCACCAAAAGACCAACCGGTTTCTATAGAACGGGCAATAACAGGGAAAAGAAGCAGGTTTTTTTGTTTTACACTGTCTTTTTGTGAATAAACAAGCATAGGCAGGGATAATAGCATGAGAATGCCTCCCAGATATGGCAGCTTTAGAGAACGTTTGTTTATCATAAAAGCTGTAAATTAACCACTTATACTTTAACAGGATAAAAACTCCCTATAAAAAACGTAGATTTGTTGTCATTTTGTGCTTTATCAGTTAACAATTTTGTAATATTAATTTAACATTACAGTCATTATAAACGCAATAGGATCAGGAATGAAAAAATGGGATAGTCATTTTCAGCTTGGGGATACGATAACAGAGGAGCAACTGGACTTTTTTGATCAGCATGGCGTTATCGTTTTCAGGAATTTTCTCAGCAAAGAGAAAGTGGCTGTGTATATCAGTGAACTCAAAAGACTGGAATCACGCTGGCTCGAAGAGAAGCGTGACAAAGTAAACGGCATCCCTCTCAAATTCGGTAAAGATGAGCAGGGTAATAAAACCATACAGCGTTTATGCTTCAGCAGCTTATACAGCGATCCTTTACACCAGTTACTGGAAGAACCCCGGCTAAAGGCCCTGATGTCTTTTTTAACTCCTTATGAAGGCCGGATCGCAGAAAATGAGAAAGATGGGCTGGTGATCAATAATTATATCAATACCCCCAACAGTACTTTTACGCAGATGGGCTGGCATACCGATTCTCCCCGCGACCTGTTCCTTGGGCAAAAGATCATGCCCATGCTGAATGTGGGGATTCATCTTGACACCTGTCCATTCGAAAACGGCGGACTACGTGTGATTCCCGGTACCCATAAACAGAACATGCTGAAATTACTGTTTGGTAAAAAATACTTTATTGATAACAGTGATGATTCGAGGGAAGTAGGCTTTGATATCAATGCAGGAGACCTGTCTGTACATGATGGCCGTTTATGGCACCGGGTAAAACAATCTCCCAAATTCGGGGAAGAGAGCCGCCGCCGCGTGATGTATGTGCCCATGGTTACCGGCAAATACAAACCCAAAGACGAAAACAGTAAAACCCCGTTTTACCATCGTTTTACCGGCAAAGTGCACCATTGATTTTTTAAAACGCATTGCGGGAGCCAACTTTGTGTTGGCTTTTTTGCTTTTAGAACGGAACCGCCGTTTACCACAAAACCCAACCATTATGTCGTACGCATTAATCACAGGTGCCAGCAAAGGAATCGGCAAAGCCATCGCTTTTGAGCTGGCAGCCCGGAAAATTGACCTGTTACTGGTAGCAAGAAGCGAATCGCTGTTACAGGAGTTAGGCAGCGAACTTTCGGGCCGGTTCGGGATACAGACCCATTATCTCGCCATAGACCTGGCCATCCCGTCGTCTCCCGCCGCTGTAGCAGCCTGGATCTCGCAAAATGGCTACCCGGTTCATATCCTGGTAAATAATGCCGGATTCGGTATCGGAGGCCCTTTCTACCAGCAAGATCCGGCCAGTACCCGGGATATGATGCAGGTAAATATGCATGTACCCGTAGAACTCTGTAGCCTGCTGCTGCCAGAGCTGAAAAAACATGCCCAAAGTTATATCCTGAACATTGCCAGTTCAGCAGCTTACCAGGCGGTACCGGGATTGGTAGTGTATGCGGCCACCAAGTCGTTTCTGCTGAGTTTTAGTCGCGGATTACAGT
Source organism: Chitinophagaceae bacterium (assembly GCA_004297075.1). GTDB lineage: Bacteria > Bacteroidota > Bacteroidia > Chitinophagales > Chitinophagaceae > Sediminibacterium. The sequence goes on along the minus strand of SCVK01000183.1, from coordinate 17,001 downwards.
ACGAGTTACGGAAAACCCCGGTTTCGGTAACTGCCGTGAGTCCGGGTGGAACCAGCACCGAATTTGCGAGTACGGCCCAATTGGGTGCCAAAGCGGTAAAAGCCGGCGAAAAACTGAATATGACGGCTGAGGCAGTAGCCCGTTTAGCGGTAAATGCGATGTTTGCCCGTAAAACCGAACTGATTACAGGTACTTTGAACAAAATTGGCGCGGCAATGGTCTGGTTATTACCAAAATCTATTACCGAAAAAGCTGCTGCAGGGATCTATGAAATAAAATAATTTAGCAGGATAGCGAGGATTGGTTTTGTCAATTCTTGTTTACGTCTTATATTTGCAACCCCAAACGGGGAAATGGCTGCGTAGCTCAACTGAATAGAGCATCCCGCCCCGGGCGGGAAGGTTTCATGGTTTGAAACTGACGCGTTTTTGAAATATGGCTGCGTAGCTCAACTGAATAGAGCATCTGACTACGGATCAGAAGGTTTCAGGTTTGAATCCTGACGCGGTCACAAAAAGTCTCACAGAAATGTGGGACTTTTTTATGTCCGCTATATTTTCTCGTTCCGTGTTCTGGGTTCTCTTGTTCTATGTTCTCCTGTTCAAACAAAAGAGCCTTTCAAACAGAGCGGATCTTGTAAAACAATTTCCAATTACTAATTATTAATTTTTACCCCCTCACAAATCCAACCGGTTCATCTGCTTCACAGCATAATCACAGGCTCGCGCCGTAATCGCCATATAGGTAATAGATGGATTGAGACAGGCACTGGATGCCATACAGGAACCATCTGTGATAAATATATTGGGTACTTCGTGCAGTTGGTTAAAACTGTTGAGCACAGAGGTTTTCGGATCTTTTCCCATCCGGGCCGTACCCATTTCATGGTTGGCATTACCGGGCGAGGAAATCTTGGAACTATCCGTCACATTTTTATATCCCAACGATTCCAGCATCTCGCGGCCCGTAGCCCTCATATCTGCATGCATGGTTTTTTCATTCTCGCGGAAAGTGCAATCAATACTGATCATGGGCAATCCCCAGGGATCGGTTTTGGTTTTACTGAGTGTTACGCGGTTATCCTGGTAAGGTAAACATTCGCCATAGCCATAGAGCCTGATCTTCCATGGGCCGGGTTCGCACATGGCATCTTTAAAACCGGCACCTATCTGTTCTGCAGGTTCCGCACCACCACGCGAAGCACCGGCATTCAAATGGTAGCCCCGCAGAAAACGGCTATCCGGCTCCAGGATATTTTTGAAACGGGGTATATACAATGCTGTGGGCCTGCGACCACTATAATAAGAATCTTCGAATCCATCTACCGACGCTGTAACCGAAATGCCTTTGTGGTGATCCATCAGGTTACGGCCCACCTGGTCGCTGCCATTACCGAGTCCGTTGGGAAAACGATGAGAAGTGGAGCGGAGCAGAATGGCCGCCGTTGCCACCGTTGATGCATTCAGGAATATGACACGCGCAAAGAACTTTTCTGTTTGTTTAGTGCTAACATCCAACACTTCTACCCCGGTGGCTTTCCTTTTTTGCTCATCGTAGAGCACCTGCAATACCAATGCACCCGGACGTACCGTGAGTTTACCGGTGGCCAGGGCCGCAGGTATGGTGGCCGCATTACTGCTGAAATACGCACCAAACGGACAACCACGGTGACATACATTACGCGCCTGGCACTGTGTGCGGTTATGAATGGGCTGGGTAAGATTGGCGGTACGGCCCATGATCAGTTTGCGGGTGGCGTATTTGGATTCGAGACGGGCTTTCAGGTCTTTCTCCACACAATTCATCTCAAAGGGCGGCAGAAATTCGCCATCGGGCAAAGAAGCGATCCCATCGCGGTTACCGCTAACGCCTACAAATTTTTCTACATGATCGTACCAGGGAGCCAGATCACGGTAGCGGATGGGCCAGTCTACCCCATGCCCGTCTTTCGCATTGGATTCAAACTCATGATCGCTCCAGCGATAACAGGCACGGCCCCATAACATCGATCGTCCACCTACAATATCGCCGCGCACCCAGTCAAAGCGGTTAATCTCTTCATATGGGTTCTGGGTATCATTGATGTAAAAATGTTTGTTGTCCTCCCGGTAAGAATAGTGCCGGGTTTGTATGTGGTGATCTTTCCTGTCTTCCGCAGAGAGGGTGCCGCGGTGTTCAAATTCCCAGGGGGCTTTGTTGGCAGTGGGATAATCGGGGTGTTCCACATTACGGCCCCGGTCGAGCAGCAATACTTTTAATCCTTTTTCACAGAGTTCTTTGGCAGCCCATCCCCCACTGATGCCCGAGCCTACCACAATTACATCAAACGTATTTTTTTCAGTGGCTGTATTGTTCAGGTAAGAAGAGTCGCCTGGCATAAAACTTATTTAATCGTTAACTGAGTAACCAAATGTATCCCATTCTGCTTTTTCATGCAAAGATTGTTACAGAGCCATAGCGGTCAGTTTCTGCAGCAGCACCAACTGGTTGCCGGCCCTTACCAGATTATGATCCGGATAACTGGCACCATAATACAGATCCTGGTTGATATGATCGGTCAGAAACCGGAGTGCCTGCATGTATATCATAAACTGACCGGCATAAAAAAACGATTCCTTTTCCGCTGCCGAGAGCTCTTCGTCCATTTCTGAGAGGTACCCTTTTACAATGGCATGATACATATCTTCCCTTACATCTATCTTCGAAAAATCTTTTTCCTCCTCACTAACCGTTGGCAGGTAGGTTCGCATCATATCACCTACATCGCTGATAAAATAACCGGGCATTACCGTATCCAGGTCTATTACGCATAAAGCATGATCCTGTTCATCGAACAACACATTACTGATCTTTGTATCATGATGGGTAACCCTGATGCGGAAACCGGGATCGTTTTGTATTTCCTCAAACCTGTTTACGAGCTGAGACTGTTCTTTTATCTGTTGAATCAACGCAGCAGACTGCCGGATCCTTTCCGGGTTACCTTGTTCGAGTGCCAGCAGAAACTGGCGGTAACGCAATGACAGATCATGAAAAGAAGGTATCGTTGTATGCAATGTCTGTGCATCAAACCCCGACAACAAACGGGTAAATCTCCCAAACTGTTTGGCCGCTTCAAATGCCTGGTTTGCCGAAGTAGCCACTTCTTTTGAATGCGAGCCCGGAACAAAAGGGAAAACGCGGAAAGAACCGCCCAACTCCCCTTCTATCGTAATCATTTGTTTTCCGTCAGCGGCGATCACAGGTGCTGCAAAGAAATAATCAGGTGCATATTCCGCAAGGTATGCAGCAATACGGCTGATATTATCTGCAATCGCTTCCGGTTGTAGAAAAACCTGTGTGTTGATTCTTTGCAGGATATACTTTTTCCCGCCCCGCGTTACCGTCCAGGTATGATTGATCAAACCGGTACCGAATGCGTTGATCACTGTATCCGGCCCGGCAAATCCATAGGCTGTTAAAACCGCTTGTGGTATGTACATGATTTTCTTCCCGCCACTGTTTAATAATCATCTCCTAATGCAAACACCGGTTTGCGATACATCCATTGTCCGCCGGTAAAATCAGGAAATTCCACGGTCTGGTTACCGAGGTCGATCGATTTTTCACTGAGCGGTGTAATGGCACTCCAGGCTGCCGCATCGTATACATCCAGCGGTGTAAGTGTTTTGCGCTTGATGGATTCGATGAACGCATGGATCACAAAAAAGTCCATGCCGCCATGTCCAGCACCGGCCGTTTCTTTGCTCCAGCGCTGCCAGAGCGGGTGATCATATTTATCGAGCCAGGCTTTGGCATCATCCCACTGGTGTGCTTTGGCCGATTTACCCTCTACATAAATGCCTTTGTTCACATCCATCCACAACCCTTCGGTACCCTGCACGCGGAAACCGAGCGAATAAGGACGCGGCAGATTTGTATCATGCTGCAATAAAATGGTTTCACCATTGGCACAGTTAATGGAAGTGGTAACCACATCGCCCAGTTTAAAATTCACTTTGGCATTGGGGTGGTTCTCTCCGCCTTTTTTCACCACATAATTATGCAGTCCGCGGGCTTTGGATGAAAAAGAACTCAAAGTTAAAAACCGGTTGCCCCGGTTAATATTGATATAGTTGGCAATGGGCCCGATGCCATGCGTAGGATACAGATCGCCATTACGATGTACAGAATGCTCCGTTCTCCAATGCGCTTCCGAATATCCTTTTTCGCCAAACTCCACCCCATGTCCGTAAGTATTTACGCCATCATTGAATTTTACTTCCCGCAGGTCGTGCTGGTAACCACCCTGCAGGTGAATCAATTCACCGAATACACCCTGGCGCACCATATTCAATACCGCCATCACATCCCTGCGGTAACACACATTCTCGAGCATCATTACCTGCGCCTTGTATTTTTCAGCCGCACGCACCACTTCCCAATGATCTTCGAGGGTAATGCCGATCATTACTTCAGACCCTACATATTTAATACCCGCTTCGAGAGAACCGATGATCATTTCTTTGTGCCATTCCCAGGGCGTGGCAATCACCACCCCATCCACATTTTTTTTCTCCACCATTTTTTTCCAGGCATAATTATCGCCTGTAAAGATTTCGGGCATGAGCTTGCCTGATTTGCTGATCATTTCTTTGGCCGATGCGATGGCACGGGGTTCAATATCACAGATGCCCACCACATCTACATCATTGCGGCGTAGTAAAAGATCCAGGTGACTCACCCCACGGGCACCGGTACCGATCAATACCATTCTTACTTTGGCATCGGGTGCGGCGGCAAATAATTTCATACCAGGTAATACGGCCATAGCGGCGGTGGCCAGGCCGGCTGTGCGAACAAATTCTTTACGGTTCATTGTGCATGTGCATTATCGTTAGCAATCAGTTGGTGGTGGCTGCAGGCAGCCCGTTGAAGCATCTAAGATAAAAAAGCTGAGGCATACATAAGGATGTTATTTAAGTTCCATAATGACGAATGCTTTCTCTATTTTTATCGTATGAAAATGCAATTCTGGTCGGTAGGAAAAGCACATGAAGCCTATGCCAAAGCGGGTATTGAGGAGTTCTCCAAACGACTCAATAATTATTTCCCGGCCGACTGGCTGATCATTGCCCCACCCAAAAATGCAGGCACTTTATCGGAGGCAGAACTGAAGAAGGCCGAAGCCACGGCCATACTGGCTCAACTGCAAAAAGACGACCACCTGATCTTGCTGGATGAGCGGGGCAAAAACCTCAGCTCTCCCGAACTGGCCCAATGGATCCAGCAACGCGCCAACAGCAGCACCAAGCGGATCGTTTTCCTGATCGGTGGCGCTTTTGGCGTAGATGAAACGGTTACCAAACGCGCCGACCTGGTCTGGAGTTTATCCCGACTTGTGTTTCCGCATATGCTGGTCAGGCTGATCCTCGCCGAGCAGGTGTACCGTGCCTGTACGATTCTACGGAATGAAAAATACCATCATAGTTAAATAACTGATTCTTTCCTCTGCGAAAACTCAGCGCTCTCAGCGCCTCTGCGGTGAATGAAAGCTTCCTCCAACCGGAGGAACAGATGAACAGATGAACAGAAGAACAAGGAACAGATGAACGAAAATATTTAATATACCTCTCCCACAGAATTTCTTAAATTGCCTCTATGCTTACCATCACCCTCATCATATTGTTGTTAACCTGCGTTATCTCTTTCACTGCTTTTTCGAATGAGAAGATCACCAATGATATGATCTTTTACCCCACGGCCGTTACCAATCACAACCAGTGGTACCGCTTTATCACCTGTGGTTTTATCCATGCCGATTTCATGCACCTTGCCTTTAACATGTATACCTTTTACCTGTTTGGCGATATGGTAGAGCGGGCATTCACGGCCATTTACGGGGAGATGGGAAAAGCCTTGTACATCGTGATGTATATTTCTGCCCTGGTAGTTTGCTTGCTGCCCACTTATTTTAAACACCGCAACGATTATTATTACCGCAGCCTGGGCGCTTCCGGTGCCGTTTCGGCCGTAATCTTTATCGGCATCTTTTTAAATCCAACCATGGGCATGGGTATTTTCCCGATCCCTTTTCATATCCCGGCTTTTATCTTCGGGCCACTGTACCTGGGCATTTCTGCCTATCTCGCTAAAAAGGGACATGGCAATATCAATCACTCCGCACATATCTGGGGAGCCTTATACGGTGTTGTGTTCCTCGTTATTACCAGCCAGTTTCTGAGTCCTTTCAGGCCGCTGGAGAGTTTTGTAAATGAAGTGATGAATTATTTCCGGTAGTTTACCTGTAATACCTGTTTTGTTTTTTCGGTGATGCGGAAACGGTTATCAATGCGGTAACCCAGCACCCACAGGATTCTTTTATCACTTTCCAGCACCCATACCTGCTCTTTTTCGGTGCGCGATAATTTCAGGTCGATCAGGAACTTACCCAGTTTCTTTTTCTTCTGCATCCCCAGCGGGTAGAAATAATCCCCTGCCTTCCATTTGCGCAGGAGCAGCGGGAAACGGATCTCTGATGCATCGAGGGAAGCCTCGGACGGAGAATGAGTGAATGAGTGGGTGAGTGAATGAGTGAATGTTTCTGAATTTGTAGTAATGAGGAGTTTTCCGTTTTCGAATACCACTTCGGCCTGTCCTTCTTCTATCTGGATATGTTGCGCTGTGGCGGTGTGATTGGGCGAAATGATCATCCATTGGCGGTTGCGGATGATGCGGTAACTCAGGGAAAGCTGGTAACCCCCGTTCTCCCCATCCAGCAGTTTGATCACTTCTGCTGTTTGCGCTGCATGAAAACCAAAACGACTGATCAGCTCCCAGGTAATGGTAGACAAGGTTTTTACCTGTTTCCATTTCATCACGGGCACGTGCCATTCCGTTCCTTTGACTTCGAGCAAACGGTTCACCTGCTGGTCTACCGATTGCCGGTAAATCTCCTCGATCTCCCGGAACCGTTCAATATTATGCAACAGGTTTTCTTCCACCTGCGGATACACTTCTTTGATCTGGGGCAATAACTGGTTACGGAAATAATTCCGTGTGTATTTATCAGATGCGTTAGAGGAATCTTCCACAAACGATAGGTCTCTCGCAGCCGCATACAACTGCAATTCATTTTTCCGGAAACCTAACAAAGGCCTGATCAGCTGTCGCTCTTTCAGCAAGGGTTGTATACCCGCCATTCCCTGTATACCGGTACCACGAAAAAAATGCATCAATACCGTTTCGATATTATCATCTGCATGATGAGCCGTAACAATAAAATATTGGACTGTTTGTCTATGGTTACCAGCTAATTGCCATCCGGCAAGGATCTCGCTGAACCAATCATAGCGTAATACACGTGCCGCTTCCTGGATTGACAGTTTATGTTCCTCTGCGTATAGTTTTGTATCAAATTTCTTTACCAACAATTCATTGCCGTACTTATCGGCCAGCGATCGGACAAACTGTTCATCTCTTTCGCTCTCAGATCCCCGCAATTGAAAATTCACATGCGCCATCACAAAATCAAATCCCGCACGTTGCAACAGATCCACCAATACCACACTGTCCACCCCACCACTCACCGCCACCAACAAACGGGTATTGCCGGGTGTTAGCTGACAGAATTCCTCTTGCCACTGCTCCTGAAATTTGTGTAGTAAATCCATGTATCTGTTTACTCGTTTATTGGTTTATTCGTTCAGTAGTAAATAACATTAACGTGTTGTGCAAAAAGGCAATTCATAGTTTCTGCTGTTAAAAAAGTAAAAAACGCTAATTCGGGGTGATCGATAAAAAAATACTAATCAGTCCCTGTGTACGGGCCTCTTTTTGTTCGGTGCCGAGCGAAGGCGAAGGCAGACAAAATGATGCGTAGCATCCCGCTGCAAAGCGGGAGCAGAAGAAAAAGCAGTCTCGGCTTAGCCGGGAAACAGGGGGCTGAGCCGGAACCGCGAGCGACAAGAAATCTCGACCATCAGAGTGATTTTTCAATAGCATACTACGTTACCATTAGTAAAATACCAATAAACTAATAAACCAATAAACGAAAAACCATCACCCCTTCTTCACTTCCTTCGCCCAACCATCTTTCAAAGTAACGGTCCGGTTAAATACGAGTTTACCGGGTGTACTGTCTTTATCGAGACTGAAATACCCTTTGCGGATGAACTGGTAGCGGTCATCGGCAGTATCGTTCAGTAAAGCCGGTTCTGCATAGGCGTTTGGCAGTACGGTTAAAGAAGCTTCGTTGATATGATCTTTGAAATCGCCTTCTGCATTGGCCACATCTTCTACTTTAAAGAGCCGGTCGTATAAACGCACTTCAGCCGTTACGGCATGTGCCACACTTACCCAGTGCAAAGTTCCTTTTACGTTAATGCCCGATGTATCTGCACCACTTTTGCTTTCGGGGATATAGGTACATCTTACTTCAGTGATATTTCCATTGACATCCTTGACCACTTCTTCGCATTTAATGATGTAGGCGCTTTTTAAACGCACCATCATACCCGGCGCCAGCCTGAAATATTTTTTGGCAGGCGTTTCCATAAAGTCTTCACGTTCTATATACAGTTCCCTGCTGAAAGGGATCTCCCGGTGTCCGGCAGCCGGATCTTCGGGGTTATTCTCGCTCGCCAACCATTCTTCTCCCTCCGGGTAATTGGTAATCACCACTTTCAGCGGATCAAATACCACCATACGGCGTAAGGCAATTTTATTCAGGTCTTCGCGTACACAGAATTCGAGCAAACTGAAATCGATCAGGTTCTCCCTTTTGGCAACCCCGATCCGGTCGCAGAACTCACGGATGGCACTGGCCGTATACCCCCTGCGGCGCATGCCACTGATGGTAGACATCCGCGGATCGTCCCAGCCATTCACGTGCCCTTCATTCACCAGTTGCAGCAGTTTTCGTTTGCTCATGATGGTATAGGTCAGGTTTAACCGGGCAAACTCGTACTGGCGCGAGGGATAGATACCCAGGTTCTCAATACACCAGTTATACAGATCGCGGTGAGGGATGAATTCGAGTGTACAGATAGAATGGGTGATCTTTTCGATCGCATCACTCTGTCCGTGCGCAAAATCGTACATCGGGTAAATACACCAGTTATCGCCGGTGCGGTGATGGTGGGCATGTTTGATGCGGTAAATGATCGGATCGCGCAGCAGCATATTGGGCGATGCCATATCAATCCTGGCACGCAGCACTTTACTGCCATCAGCAAATTTACCGGCACGCATGTCTGCAAACAGTTGCAGGTTCTCTTCCATGGTTCTGTCAGCAAACCGGTTCCTGGTTCCCGGAACAGTGGGTGTTCCTTTCTGCTCGGCAATCTCTTCACTGCTGCTGTCATCCACATAAGCCAGCCCCTTTTTGATCAGTGTTACCGCAAACCCATATAACTGCTCAAAGTAGTTAGAAGCATACAGTTCATTACTCCACGCAAAACCCAGCCAGCGGATATCATCCTTGATGCTTTCTACATATTCCGTTTCCTCGGTAGTAGGATTGGTATCATCAAAACGCAGGTTGGTTTGTCCGCCATATTTTTTGGCCAGTCCAAAATTCAGGCAGATGCTCTTGGCATGCCCGATATGCAGGTACCCGTTCGGCTCCGGCGGAAAACGGGTGGTGATGGAACTATGTTTTCCACTCTTCAGATCCTCTTCGATGATCTCTTCAATAAAATTCAGGCTTTTTTCTTCACTCATTGCTTTACTTTGTAAGTAAACAAAGGTAAGGGAGAGTTGGGAGTCTGGAGTTAGGAGTCTGGAGTCGGGAGTAATCTTTTTACAAAATGGCAGACTCCTACCTTTAACCTGAAATCAAACAGCCCAAAAATCTCTGTGTACCTCAGTTGCGCTGAGTCTCTGTGTTAAAAAAAGGGCTTTCCTATTGTTTAAAAAGGATCCCTCGAAAATTTTCAACACGGAGTCACAGAGATCCGGAGTTCCACAGAGAAAAGTAGCTCTCCCCGCATCCCCACTCCTAACTCCTAACTCCAGACTCCAGACTTTCATACCTTCCCAAGAATCCAATCGCCTCCACCATATCCTCATGCAACAACCTGTCCGCCGCATTAAAACTCACTTTTTCGCGGAAAGCTGTCATGAGCCGTTCCAGTATGGGCGAACTGCGCAGGGGGCGCCTGAAATCCAGCGCCTGGGCGGCACTGAGTAGTTCTATGGCCAGTACTTTCTCTACGTTCTGTACCACGCGGTAACATTTGGTGGCGGCATTGGCACCCATGCTCACATGGTCTTCCTGGTTATTGGAAGAGGAAATACTATCTACCGAGGCCGGCGTACACAATTGTTTGTTCTCGCTCACAATCCCGGCCGCGGTATACTGCGGAATCATGAAACCGGAATTGAGCCCGGCATCTTTTACAAGGAACAGGGGCAGGCCACGTTGCCCGCTGATGAGCTGATAGGTTCTCCGCTCCGAAATATTGGCGATCTCGCTCATGGCAATGGCGAGGTAATCCAGTGCCAGTGCAAGCGGCTGGCCATGAAAATTACCCCCGCTTACAATCAGGTCGTCTTCGGGGAAGATATTGGGGTTATCGGTAACGGAATTGATCTCCCGCACAAATACCTCCAGGATATGGTGAAAAGCATCTTTGCTGGCCCCATGTACCTGTGGTATGCAACGGAAAGAATAAGGATCCTGCACCTGGCTCTTGGCCTGTTGGCCTATTTCGCTGCCTGCCAGGTGTTTACGCAGGGTTTCGGCTGTATGCACCTGTCCTTTATGGGCTCTTACAGCATGAATATGGGGATCGAGGGGCTGGCTGATACAATCAAACGCATCGAACGACAATGCACTGACCAGGTCGGCCATGGCCAGCAGGTGTTCGGCTTTTTTGAGGCAATACATGCCATAGGCACTCATGAACTGGGTGCCATTGATCAGGGCCAGCCCTTCTTTGCTCTGTAACTGGATGGGCTGCCAGCCAAATTTCTGCAAAGCTTCCGCCGCGGGCATTTTACGTCCCTCGTGGTATACTTCGCCGAGGCCGAGTAAGGGCAGGCTCAGGTGACTCAAAGGCGCCAGGTCGCCCGATGCCCCCAATGAACCCTGGGTATAGATTACGGGCAGCACATCGTTGTTGTACATATTCATCAGCCGGATCACGGTATCAATCTGTACACCGCTATGGCCATAGCTGAGCGATTTGATCTTGAGCATCAGCATCAGTTTCACAATATCGCGGGGTACTTCCTCTCCCAGCCCGCAGGCATGGGAAACTAGCAGGTTGTACTGCAGCTGTTCTATCTGGCTGGCATCGATCTTTACATTCTGAAGAAAGCCAAAACCGGTATTGATCCCGTAAAAAAGGCCGTTTTTATCTTCCATTTTAGCATCCAGGTACTGGCGGCAGGCCAGGATCCGCTCATGGGCGTCGAAAGTGATGGAAACCTGCTGGTCGTAGTCGAGCAGGTTTTTTACCTGGTCAAAGTGGAGCCATTTCCGGTCTAAGGGAAGATAATTATAACTCATTGGCAATCGTTTGGAGCAAAGTAAAGCGATTTCGGGTATGTTTTGAACTAAACCCGACTTTGTACATTGTGTGCCGGCACGTTTCACACAAAGGCACCAGGGCACGGTTTGAACCGCTTAGGCTGGCAGCCGATCTTTGCTTTTGCGGAACTGATATTTTTTCCCTTAATTTGCAGCCCGTTAGATCAGTTTTAGGGTTGGTCTTTAGTCTTTGGTTAGCAGCATATAATCGAACCAAAAACCAAAGACCAAAGACTATAAGGACCGGTAGCTCAGCTGGATAGAGCAGCTGCCTTCTAAGCAGCAGGTCATTGGTTCGAATCCAATCCGGTTCACTTTGCTAAAGGAAAGTTAATGCAACTTTCCTTTAGCTTTGTAGATTGAAAGTAATGCTGTCACTGAGTTACAGGAAAACCGAAAGTTTTTTATTACTGAGAATAAAAGTTCAGTAAAAGTAGTTGAACAAGTTTCTCTGATGGAAACAGGAATGATAATAATTGAAATATAAACTTTCCATAAGAAAAAAACAGCCACTACGATAGGTTTTACGTCAGGTAGGCTGATGACTTGCATTTTAAAACGTTGGAGCAAGGTTCACCGTTTAAAATTCTACTAAAAGTTAGTGCTAAAGGCCCCACATCACAGTACTTAAAACCGCTTTTGGGCTTCTCCACCTGTATTCCTGACACCTTTCGAAATTGACTATCTCTAAGACTCGTTTGCTAAAATTTCGCCCTTATTATGCTATCAGCCTGATTTTCAAGGAAGAAGCAAATATTTTTCCTTTATCAAAATATTTTTATTGTTTATCAATAATTATTTATTACGTTTACTAAATCAATGTAAACGTAAACGTATGCCAAAAAGAAACAATTTCGTATTTATTGCCCTGCACATTATCGCATGGCTGATTTTTGTCGGCTTGAGCATTGAAGCCGGCGGACTGATTGTCAATTTTATTTTTAGTGTGGTCAAACCCGAATTTGTGGGTAACCTATATCAAAAATTAGATCTAAGCAAAATGTATCAGCAAAATCAATGGGCTTTTTTTGGTATGTATGGCTTTTTACTATCTGTTTCCATTTTAAAGGCAAGGCTTTTCTATGCTTTGATACAGCTACTCATGAAATTGGATTTATCCAAACCATTCAGCAGTTATATTGCCAACAAAATCAAAAGCATTGCCTATTATACATTTTCAATCGGCATCATCAGTCTTATTGCCCGTGAGGTTGCTGAAAGTTTACTGCATTATGGATACGAAACCGACAAACTAAATCAGTTTTGGGAAGACGGCCAGGCTTTTATTTTGATGTCGGCTGTTGTCTATGTTATATCACAAATTTTTAAACGAGGTGTTGAAATTCAAAACGAAAACGATTTCACTGTATAGTTATGCCAATCATTGTAAACCTGGATGTAATGATGGCAAAGCGAAAGATGTCGCTTAACGAGCTGTCAGAAAAAGTTGATCTGACGCTTTCTAACTTATCTATTCTAAAAACAGGAAAAGCGAAAGCGATACGTTTTAGCACTTTAGAATCTATATGCAAGGCACTAAACTGTCAGCCTGCTGATATTTTAGAATTTGTTGATGAAGGAAATCATTAATACACTAAAGTAAATTATCGTTTTTTCTCCAAATAAATTTCACAATCTGTGATTTTAGGCACCCTTATGCGAATAATTAATAAAGGCATTGAAAACTAAAACAAATAAAACAATGATTTTACAAACACTTTCCAGTATTAAACAACTATCATTCCTTGTAATGATAATCTCAGTCTTTGCATTACCTGCCTGCGGACAAAATGATCAAAGTAAAAAAGTGAGTGTAACGCAAGTAGCACCACCTACTGACGTTCATACAGCAATTATGAAAGAGGATATTGCTGCCATAAAGCAACATATTGCCGCAAAGTCAGATTTAAACGAAAAAGAAAAATTTGGAGGTAGCACACCACTAATCAGTGCGATACTATTTGGCAAAACCGAAATCGCAAAATTACTGATTGCTGCCGGGGCAAAGCTCAACATTCAAAATAATGACGGCTCTACAGCTCTTATGACGGCAGCCTTTTTTTGCAGAACTGAAATAGTGAAAATATTATTGGAAAAAAATGCAGATAAAACAATAAAAAACAAATTTGGCAATACCGCCCTTGAAACTGTTTCAACTTCCTTTCAAGAGGTAAAACCTATTTATGATATGTTAGGCAGCTCATTAGCTCCGTTAGGACTGAAGTTAGATTATGAGTATCTGAAGAAAACCAGACCGGTTATTGCAGCAATGCTAAAATAAAACATAATGCAGGATAGAAAACATTTTATTGACTGGATACGTGTGATAGCCATTGCCTTATTGATGGTATATCATGTGGCAATTGTTTTCCAACCATGGGGGCTTATGATTGGCTTCATGACAAATACAGAATCATGGGAATCATTGTGGATTCCTATGACCATGCTGAACGTTTGGCGAATACCTATTTTATTTTTCATTTCAGGTATCGGTGTTTTCTATTCCTTTAAGAACAGAAACTGGCATCACTTGTTAAAAGAAAGAGGACAAAGAATAGGTATACCGTTGGTATTCGGAATAGTATGTATTGCACCAGTGTATCTACTCATGCTGCAAAATTATTACGACTGGAAACTTCAATACATTACACAGGCATCACATCTTTGGTTTTTGATAAATATCTTGTGTTATGTTATTTTAAGTATTGTTCCATTATATTATTTAAAAAGGGCGTCCAATAATTTATTTTCACTTAAACTTCAAAAATTAATTAGCAGCCCAATCATGTATCTATTAGTAATTATTTGTTTTGCTATAGAAACTGCTATTGCCCATCCACCCATGTACGAAATGTATGCCTCTACAACGCATGGTTTCTTTTTAGGGTGGTTAGCATTTATTTTCGGGTATTTATTTGCTTTTTCAGGAGAGCCGTTTTGGAATAACCTGGCAAAATTGAGATGGCCTTTTTTGATTCTTGCTACTACATTTTTTATTGTAAGGCTTGGAAATCATGTATCATTTCCTCAGAAAGTAAATTTACCTATCGAAACCTGCCTTTGGGTGTTTACGATATTTGCATTTGCAAAGAAATATCTAAATATTCCGCATAGACTACTTTCCTATTTCTTAAAAGCGGCATACCCTATTTATATAGTACATATGATATTTTTAGGGTTATCATGCAGTTTAGTGTTGCCAGTAGCAATCAATGTACAAATAAAATTTTGCATTGTATTGACAGGAACAATTTGTGGCAGTTTAATATGTTATGAATTTATAAAAAGGAGCAAATTCCTCAGAATAGTATTTGGAATAAGTAACAATGATAATTCCCTTAAAAAAGTCATTTAAAAAAACTAACTTAAAAATGAAATATTTATTTAGCCTGCTTTTTGCTTCGTTTACCTGCATTATGATTGCGAAAGCCCAGCGTGTCAGCCCCCACGACAGCATTTACGTTGTTGAAGATAGTGTACTGATTCCAACAAAAAGCGGTATACCCATTTCCGCTATTATAGTTCGTAAAAAACTAAACACACAACCATTACCAACTATTCTTTTTTATACAACCTACTATCAAGGTGCCGGAGACGCTATACTTGGAAAAAGGTCGGCGGATAGAGACTATGCAGGTGTTGTTGCGTACGCTCGTGGTATTCGGACAAATTTAAAAGACTATGCACCTTACGAACATGAGGGAACTGATATTTATGACATTATTGACTGGATAAGTAAACAAAATTGGTGCAACGGAAAAGTTGGAATGTATGGGGGAAGTTATACAGGTTTTTCACAATGGGCTGCGGCAAAAAATATTCATCCTGCACTTAAAACTATTGTGCCACAAGTGGCTGTAATGCCGGGTTTTGATTTTCCAATGCAAAACAATGTACCGATAGGCAATATCTTAAGCTGGTCGCATGATAACATATATAAATTTCCACTTTTACGTAGAAGTATCATTTTTGAGTGGTTTGAAAATGGAACTTCATTCCGTAGTTTAGATAGTTTAGCAGGGCAATCAAACCCAATATTTCAAAATTTTTTACAGCATCCGTCTTATGATACGTATTGGAAATCCCTTGTTCCATCACCAAAAGAATTTTCAAACATTAATATCCCTGTTTTAACCACAACTGGTTATTATGATGGTTCAGAGATAAGTGCACTACAATACTTCAAATTGCACAGCAGGTACAATAAAAAAGCAAATCACTATTTCGTAGTTGGCCCTTATAACCACTGGGGCGGACAGCGTTCTGCATCGCCAAATTTAATGGGATATGATATTGACTCCGTTGCCAATATTAGCATGCAAGAACTGGCTTTTCAGTGGCTCAATTATATCTTGAAAAACGGTCAGAAACCAGCTCTTTTAAAAGACAAAGTAAATTACCAGGTAATGGGGAGTAATGAATGGAAGCATGTTCCATCATTAGACAAGATGAATAACGACACATTGACTTTTTATTTGGACAAGAATGTACTCAACAACAACAAACCAAAAAAAACAACCTACATTTCTCAGACCGTTGATTTTAAAGACAGAGAAAATCAAAACACTTTCTATACGCCAGAAATTATCTTTGACACACTTGATGTAAGCAATGGATTGGTATTTACAACAATAGCATTTGATAATTATTTTTCAATCAATGGCTCTTTCTTTGGAAATCTTAGTGCATCAATCAATAAAATGGATATGGATGTTTCAATGGCTTTATACGAACAAAGAGCAGATGGGAAATATTTTTTTCTTGCCAGATATGTAGGCAGAGCCAGTTATGCAAAAGACAATAGCAAAAGAACTTTGTTAAACCAAAATAGAAAAGAAACAATTCCATTTTCAAATACTCATTTAATAAGTAAAAAGGTGAGTAAAGGCAGTAAGTTGGTAATTCTATTAAACGTCAATAAACATCCTTTTGAAATCATCAATTACGGCTCAGGCAAAACTGTGGCGGATGAAACAATTAAGGATGCAGGAGAACCCTTAATAGTAAGGTGGTATAACGACAGTTTTATCAAAATACCTGTTTGGAGAAACTAATCGGCAGTCAAAATAATAGCCAATTATTTTTATGAATCCAGACAATACAAGCGCAATAAGCTAGCGGACTTAAAAGTAAATGTCAACATAGAGCTTTCGGCACTTTGGGCTTCTGTGACATTTTTTTATATCTACATATCGACATCGTGATGTTATTAATTACCGCTAACATTTTCGGGTTTTGCGTTCGGGCGAGTTTCAGAACTCAAAACTGTTAACCAGCACTGAACTTACATAGAAGCACAAAGCTCCAAGTTTGCACGTCACCCTGCCTGACGCAAAACCCCTGTTAGCGGTTTGTTGTTATTAAGTTTAACGTGTTGTGCTATTGAAAACTCAGAGCATGTTTGATCTGAGCCAGTTTTCTTCCATTTAAATAATTTATCCAGTGCAGGATTGACATTGAGGACAGTTTCGATGTCAATCTTGCCA
>SCVK01000182.1 GCA_004297075.1 Chitinophagaceae bacterium | reverse complement strand
AGTAATGGCTGTACCACTCGGCGCGTCTTTTTTCTGGGTATGATGAATCTCTTCCATTACTACATTGTATTCCGGATAACCACTCATCAGTTTGGCGAGGCGGGTATTGAGTTCAAAGAATAGGTTCACACCAATGCTGTAATTACTGGCATAAATAAGCGTGCCGTTCTGTTGTTCGCAAAAACTTTTTGCTTCATTCCAATGCTCCAGCCAGCCGGTGGAACCACATACCAGCGGGATCCCGATTTCGAGACATTTCATCACGTTCGCAAAAGCACTGTGCGGACCGGTAAACTCAATGGCCACATCTGCTTTGGCCATATTCTCCCTGTTCAGGTCGGCTGCATTATTGAGATCAATGGTTATTACCACTTCATGTCCTTTTTCCAGGGCAATGCTTTCAATGGCTTTCCCCATTTTTCCGTAGCCGATCAGTGCAATCCTCATAACTCAGATTTGATGAATTTGTATGATGGATATGGCATTATGTCCTTATCCATTCTGCAAAGGAAACACATAGCAGGTAGAATTCAAGTTTCTGCCGGAAATTTCTTGGTGCGCAGGGAATGATCTACCGGGCTATTACCGGTTTTCGTGTGGGTGGTTTCAGATTCAGGGTAAGGCCCAATCCGGGTGTACGGGTAAGGGGATTGAAAACCGGGGTGAGTTCCATGCTGAGGTCGTTGCTTACATCAAACTGTTTCAGATGGGCAAAAACGGTGGCATCGGCCACCTGCAACCCCCAGGCCAGCAAAAACCAAAGGATCGAATAATCCCTGTCGCGGCGGAAAGCGTTCCGGTAACTCTGCAAAGAAGTAATGCTGAGGTTTTTTAATTGTGGATCAATAAAAGGAAGATCAGTTGAATCTTTATTTGGTCCTGCTGCTTTAAACAGCGCCTCGTAGGCAAATTTTGTTTTTTTATAGTAACTATTGTTATAAAAATACAAACCCGTAGGAATGGCGAGAATCCCGTATACGATCGGAATCTTCCAGTATTCCCTGTTGTATGCCTGCCCCCAGCCGGGTATCAGTGCAGAGCGGCGCGTGGCAATACGGGGATCGTGTTTTTTGAGGGTATCTTTTGTAAGCGCTACCGGTTGTTTTGGGGTACTGTCTTTATTGTTTGTGCTGAAGGCACTGCTGTTGGCCAATGCCTTTTTGTCATCCTGTGCCTGCGCTTCACAGAAAACCAGAACACCCATCAGTAACAATATGAAGAACAGATATGATCTCATCAGTGGTTAACTCACAGAAACATTCATGGCATCCAGTAATTTATTCAGTTCTTCCAGTGAATAGTACTCGATGGTAATGCTTCCGTACCCTTTTTTATTATGAACCATTTTTACCTTAGTGGCAAAATGTGAGGCTAAATTATCTTCAATTTTTTTGTATGCTGCCGGAAGCTCTGACTTTACGGAACTTTTAACAGCACCGGATTTCTCGGCTTTGTACATGTTGCGCACCAGTTCTTCTGTCTGGCGTACGCTCAGTCCTTTATCCTTGATCTCTTTATAAACAAATAACTGTTTATCGATGGTGTCAATATTTACCAATGCCCTCGCATGGCCCATACTCAAAGAACCGTTTCTTACCGCCAGCTGAATATCCGGTGGCAGTTTCAACAAACGCAGGTAGTTGGTAACGGTACTTCTTTCCTTACCCATTCTTTCGGCCACCTGTTCCTGTGTGTAGTCCAGTTCCTCCATCATACGTTTGTAGCTGAGGGCGATCTCTACCGCATTCAGGTCTTCGCGCTGTAAGTTTTCGAGTAAGGCCAGCTCCAGTAACTGCTGGTCGTTGGCCTGGCGTACATAGGCAGGTACATCTTTCAGTCCGGCAATCTTAGAAGCCCTGAAACGGCGCTCACCCGCAATCAGCTGGTATTTGCCATTGGGTAATTTGGAAACTGTGAGGGGCTGAATGATATCGTGCAGCTTGATAGAAGCGGCCAGTTCACTTAAAGCGGTTTCATCAAAATCCCTTCTGGGCTGTTTGGGGTTGATCTGGATATCACTCAGTGCAATCCGGTTGGTATGGGTAACCTGTTCTACCACGTCGGTTTTTAAACTTCCTGCGGTTGTTTTCAGGTCCTGGTCAATATTCTGTAACAAAGAACGGAGGCCTTTGCCTATCAGGTCTTTGTTTTGTTTAGGAGTAGTCATTGTAATTAGAAATTAATAATTAGTAATTAGTAATTGGATGGTTGATGTCGTAGTTAATAATTACTCATTACTAACTACTCATTACTAATTCTTTTATTCCAGAATTCTTTCTTCGTTTGTCATCTTCGTCATTCCGTTGTTCTGGAGGATCTCTTTGGCCAGGTTGAGGTAGTTAACGGCACCTTTGCTTTCTGCATCGTACAGGATCACGGGTTTACCTACGCTGGGGGCTTCGCTTAAACGGGTATTCCGGTGAATGATGGTATCGAATACCATATCATCAAAATGCCTTCTCACTTCACTCACCACCTGGTTGCATAAGCGTAAGCGGCCATCGTACATGGTCATCAGGATACCTTCTATCTGCAGTTCGGGGTTTAGGCGGCTCTGTACAATTTTAATGGTGTTCAGCAGTTTACCGAGTCCTTCGAGCGCAAAAAACTCGCACTGTACCGGAACGATCACACTGTCTGATGCTACCAATGAGTTAACGGTGATCAAACCCAGTGAAGGAGAGCAGTCGATGATAATGAAATCATATTTATCGCGTACCACATCCAGTATACCCTTGAGCACATTTTCGCGGTTGGGATAATTGATCATTTCAATTTCTGCACCTACCAGGTCTATATGCGAGGGAACGATATCCAGATTGGGTACATCACTTTTCAGGATCACATCGG
The DNA here is from genome assembly GCA_004297075.1 of Chitinophagaceae bacterium. GTDB lineage: Bacteria > Bacteroidota > Bacteroidia > Chitinophagales > Chitinophagaceae > Sediminibacterium. Next base: position 12,350 of record SCVK01000182.1, on the reverse strand, counting down.
CAGCGGATACATTGTTAACCATACAGTCGTAGAGACTGTTGGTGATATTATGCAGGTCAAATCCTACGCCGGTGGTACTATTGGCCTGCGGGTCGGCATCTACCAGCAATGTTTTGAATTCGAGAACAGCCAGGCTGGCTGCCACATTGATTGCCGATGTTGTTTTTCCTACGCCGCCTTTCTGATTGGCTACTCCGATAATTCTCGCCATGTTTACCCCCAAACTCCCGAAGGAGCTTTTTTTGATGAAAAGTTAAATAGTTATTGTTTCGCTGATGGCCGGCAGCAGGAGTTGTTTCCCGCCCGTTGCAAAGCTGGCTTTTGCCGCGGCTTCATCGATTTTTATAAAACCAAATGTATTGTAATGTACGCCTACTACTGTTTGGCACTCCACAAAATCTGCCGCCCGGATGGCATCGTCCACATCCATGGTAAAATTGTCGCCAATGGGCAGAACGGCAAAGTTCAGCTTGGCCCAAAGGGGGATAAGTTGCATATCCAGGGTTAAAGCCGTATCGCCGCTATAATAAAAATTACCCTCGGCGGTACTGAACAGGAACCCCATCGGGTTACCGCCATAACTGCCATCGGGCAGGCTGCTGCTGTGCTGGGCCACTGTGCATTTTACGGTACCAAAGGGGAATTTCCACTTACCTCCCGTGTTCATAGGGTGGGTATTGGTTATACCCTGTTTATTCAGCCACTCATGTATTTCCCAGCTGGCAATTACCTGGCAGCCCGTTCTTTGTGCTATGGAAATGGCATCCGCAATATGGTCGGCGTGTCCATGTGATAAAAATATATAATCTGTTTCTATCTGATTAACATCTACATTTTTCGCCAGCTCGTTATAGGTAACAAAGGGATCAAAGAGGATCCTGGTTCCCCCGATATTTACCTGAAAGCAGGAATGGCCGTAATAGGTCAGTTTCATGTGGATGCCTGATTAGAAAGTTTCAAAAATACACTTTAGGCTACATCTTCCGAAACAATATTCTCCAAACCCTGTTATGAGAGAAGACAAGTTTTCAACAGTGGAAGGATTACCGCAAACCTGCCGGGAAGCAGGAAGCCTATCTTTGTTCTTTTACAGGTTACAAATGCAATAAATGTTCCGCTCAAACGTCAAACCACAGAAACAGCTAAATACAAGTCAATGAGAAATGCCGGCACCTGGTGGATCATAGCCCTGATCATGTTATTACTGGATCTATATGTGTTCCAGGCCCTGAAAACGGTTACCCAAAGTTCCAATGAACGGCTGCGTACCGTTATTCATATCACCTATTGGGTCATTTCGGCGCTTACCCTGGCTGCCTTACTGTCTTTTCCTTATATCCAGGCTTTACAGAGCTCCAAGCTGTTCCGGAACTATGTTTTTGCCATACTGGTAGGCCTGTTTTTTGCCAAACTGGTGGGCTCATTGTTCTTTTTAACGGATGATCTGCGCCGGGGTTCCTTATTTCTGTTGTCTAAAGTGATGCCCGATACCGGTGCACGTTTTATGGGTGAGGGCAAAGGGATTCCTCGTTCTGCATTCCTGAGCTGGCTTGGGCTGGGTCTCGGTGGTGGCCTCTTTGGTACATTACTCTATGGATTCAGCAATAAATATAAATACCAGGTAAAAAAACTGACACTGGCTTTCGAAAACCTTCCCAAAGCTTTTGAAGGAATGAAGATTGTTCATATCAGTGATATACATAGCGGCAGCTTTCAGAATAAGCCGGCGGTGAATCATGGGGTTGACCTGATACTGCAACAAAAACCCGACCTGATCCTGTTTACAGGCGATCTGGTGAACGACCGGGCAGAAGAAATGCAGGAGTATATGGATGTGTTTAACCGGCTTACCGCACCCATGGGGGTTTACAGTTCTCTTGGTAACCATGATTATGGGGATTATGTATCATGGCCATCGCAACAGGCCAAGGCAGAAAATCTCGAAAGACTGAAGCAGGTGCATGCGCAACTGGGCTGGCGTTTGCTGATGAATGAACATGTGCTGTTTGAAAAAGGGGGTGAGCAGATTGCTTTACTGGGTATTGAGAACTGGGGTGCCAAAGGGCGTTTTCCCAAATACGGGAAAATGCAGGAAGCATATCCCGGCACGGAAAAAATTCCGTTTAAAATGCTGTTGAGCCACGACCCAAGTCATTGGGACGCTGAAGTGAAAACCCAATACAGCGATATCAATCTTATGCTCTCCGGCCATACGCATGGGATGCAGTTTGGTCTTGAAAATCCTTATTTCAAATGGAGCCCGGTACAGTGGATGTATAAACAATGGGCAGGGCTGTATGAAGAAGGTAACCAGAAATTATATGTGAACCGGGGATATGGATTTATCGGTTATCCCGGCAGGGTGGGTATCTTACCCGAAATCACAGTGATTGAGCTGGCAGTAAAAAGTTAAATTTTTTTACAGGCTGTCATAGATACTTGCAGATTTTACATTTTTAAACCTTTCTTTTTTCGATTGATTTTTTTTGGCACGGTCATTGAATATAGACTATCAAACAAAATCAATTGTATGAAGAAAGTAATTTTGTCAGCCTTATTCCTGTTGTCTTTGGCAGGAATCTCACAGGCGCAAGGTGTAAGAGCAGGATTGAAAGCGGGAGCGAGTCTCAATAAGATCTCCGGTCAGTCATTTAATGACGGGTTTGACCTGTCTTATCATTTTGGTGGTTTCCTGGAACTGGACCTGAATAAAAAATGGGGGATTCAGCCAGAATTACTCTGGAGCCAGACCGCATCCAAGCCTTCTAATTTCCAGACCTTGTATGCCGGTGTAACCAATCCGAGTTTCAATAGCAATAACCAGATCAAGTTAGATTATCTGAGTATTCCGATTTTGCTGCGTTATAATGTAGGTGGCATCCTGACCCTGAATGCGGGCCCTCAGTACAGTATCCTGATCAAGAAGGATAATACCTTGCTGCAGAATGGCCAGTCAGCGTTCAAAAGCGGAGATTTTGCTTTTGTAGCAGGTGCACAGCTGAACTTCAAGTTTCTGCGGATATATGGAAGATACAACATCGGTTTGCAGAATATCAATGATATTGATAACAAAGACAAATGGACCAACCAGCAGATTCAGGCAGGGTTAGGTTTCCGTTTCTAAAAGTAAACGCTTACCGCAGAACGCTTAACGCCAAACGCAGATCAGATGCGTTCAGCGTTAAGCGTTTTACATTTGGCGTATTTATGATTTGAGTTTGAATTTCTTTTTCAGGGTTGTGATCCCTGCTTTAAATTCTTTCAGTTCCTGGATCTGTTGTTTGATAAAACTGTTTTCTTCCAGTTTACCCAGTACTTCGTTCATCTCCCCGATACTTTCATATACCATTTTGCGATAGGGGTTGGTATAATCCTTGGCCCTTGCATCGTAAATGCCTTTGGTGAGCCATTCTTTGGTGACCACGGCCCTGTTAAGCAGGTTGGCGAACTGGTGGGCATCTATTTTTTTCAGGTTTATACCCGTGATGTCGGATAAAGATGCCAGTGAGTGTTTGAGTTTCAGCAAGGGGTATTTTTCTCCGTGAGCGGTATAATATTCGTGTACACCATCCCATGATTTAATTTTTCCTGACTTGATTTTATCTTTCAATACGGTGAGGTCCTCTTCGGGTAATAACTGTCCGCCAACATTGATCCAGTTGCCCCTGCTTTTTTTAGCCGGGATGGCTGCTTTTACTTCGTCCAGTGTAGAGAGTTCATTACTGCGGATAAAATCCAGGAGACGGATAGTGCCGTAATACACGATCAGTTCTTCATAAATTTTATAGGAAGAGCGTACTTTGATCAGTACCACTTTCCGTTTACTGTTCTCTACCTGCTCTGCCAGCACTTCTAATTCGTTCACGATCCTGTTACCGCTCTGCAACAGGTAACGGCCGGCAGCAGCATCGTCGTTAAAGCTGCCTTCCATTTTACCACTGCGTGCATAGGCTTTGCCAACAGCTGTTTCCATCAGTTCCATGGCGGTGAACATTTCATTCACCGTATCCGGCGCCAGAAAATCGTATTCAATGTGCTGGATCTTTTCAGTGCGTTTATCCCTGTCTACATATTTCCAGGAATTACGAGCCAGTGCATAGAGGTTGTAGAGGAACCAGTAACCCGGCATGATCACCAATCTGTCGTTAGTAATATCATTGCTCACCAACGAGAAGGGGATGGGTATATTCAGTTCTGCCGGATAATCGCCCTTGGTTAAAATGGTAAAACTCGCAAATTGCGAATTGTGTTTCAGGCTCACGCATAAACCCGGCCAGAAACCACGACCCATGATAATTTCGCCATCAGCCCCGCGGCTATTGTGATTGGACCCAATGGTGGCCCCTGCGGCAATATTGCTTTGTCCCATTACCAGTGCCGCACATAAGAATGAATTGTTATGGTGCTGCTCGTGTGCCGGGAAGATCAGTGAATTCAATACCTCGCAACAGGAAATAGTGGCGTTATTGCCGAGATAAGAGTTGATCAGCCTGGCTCCATATTTCAGTTGCGAATGCGAGGCCATGATAAAACGGACCGCTTTTACACCATAAAACAAACGGCAGCCAAAACCGATGATCCCGTTCACGATCTCGCAACCTTCGCCTATCTGTGTGCGGCCTTCCGGACCGGAATTCACCGTCAGGTTCTTGAGTTTATTGGCCCCTTTGAAGTAAGCGTCGGTTCCCACCCACACATCTTTGATGATCTTGCAGTTTTTGATCACCGTGCGGTCACCGATCTTGCCATAATAACCACGGCGGTTATCAAATTTCTGTTCGGTAAAGGCTTTGAATTTTTCCTGCAGGGTATGATCGTTGCGGAAACGGCTCCATAAAAAAGCATCTCCCGGTAACATACCATTAAACGGCATTACCCGTCTGCCCGTATTCTCATTACAAAGCTCCATCCAGATCCGCACGTCTTCCGACTCACCTTCTTTTAAAATACCATTGCCGAATTTGGCATGGTTGGTAGTAACCAGTTCATTCACATTGGTAATGATGGCTTCGCTGCCAATGATATAATGCGAGAGATAGTTAACATTATCGATCACCACATTGTCGCCAAAATCGCAACTGATGATGGTGGAGTTGTATAAACCTACCGGTGCTTTCAGATCGCTGAAGCCCAGGCAGAAAGGTTCCAGTTTGCCGATCCGTACAAGTCCATAAAACTTACAGTTCTTTACCAGTTCGGGATTGAAGGCATCTGATACGAGGATATTGTTCCAGTTATCGCTCGTATTACCATTGCGCACCAGCATTTCTATTTCGTAGGCAGACAGTTTCCGGTAGTGGATCCCGTTTTTGATCTGCATATCGCGCAGGTAATATTCATCTTTCCCTTTGGGGAGGTGCGGTGCTTTTACAAAATTATACCCCAATGCATCCAGGGGTGTTTTATAAATTATATTCTGTTGCGGCATTTTCTCAGGTTTGATAAAACGAAATAGAATGGATAAACAGGAACCATTACCGGTTTATTCAACCGTAACACTTTTGGCAAGGTTACGTGGTTTGTCAACATCCAGTCCTTTGGCAAGTCCAACATAATAACTGAGTAACTGTAGTGGTATTACACTTAATAAAGGCGCAATGGCTTCGTCTGCATCGGGCACCAGCATCACATCGTCTGCCATGCCCGGGATGATCTCATCACCGGCCGTTGCTACTGCAATAACCATTCCCTTACGGGCCTTGATCTCCTGTACATTGGAAACGATTTTCTCGTAATAGGAATCTTTGGTGGCTACGAATACCACCGGTAGCTTTTCATCTACCAGTGCAATCGGGCCATGTTTCATTTCAGCAGCGGGATATCCTTCTGCATGTATGTAAGAGATCTCTTTCAGTTTTAAAGCGCCTTCCAGTGCTACCGGGAAATTGTATCCACGGCCCAGGAATAAAAAGTCGGTGGCGTTTTTGTATTTTTCAGCAATGCGCTGGATATTGGAAGTGTCCTGCAGGATCTCTTTTACTTTTTCCGGAATAGCTTCCAGATCGTGTAGCAATTGCAGGTAACGTTTTTCATCAATGGTTCCTTTGGCATAACCGATTTTACAGGCCATCATGGCCAATACAGCTAACTGACCGGTAAAGGCTTTGGTACTGGCCACACCTATCTCCGGTCCGGAGTGGGTATACGCTCCCGCATGACTCAATCGTGCAATACTGCTGCCCACCGCATTTACCACACCAAAAATGAAAGCTCCTTTTTCCTTGGCGCTTTCCAGTGCCACCAGTGTATCAGCGGTTTCGCCGCTCTGCGAAATGGCAATGATCACATCGCCCTTGTGAATCACCGGATTGCGGTAACGGAATTCGGATGCATATTCTACTTCCACAGGGATACGGCAGAGTTCCTCAATCAGGTATTCGGCAATCAGACCGGCATGCCAGCTGGTTCCACAGGCAACAATGATGATACGGGGTGCTTTGATGAATGCTTCGAGGTTATTCTCAATGCCACCCATCATGATCTGTCCGCTCTGCGTCAGTAATCTGCCACGTAAACAATCGAAAATGGTTTCGGGTTGTTCATGAATTTCTTTCAGCATGAAATGGTCGTAGCCACCTTTTTCAATGGCTGCCAGTTCCATATCCAGTTTGGTGATGAAAGGAGTTTGTTTTTCATTACCGAGATTCTTCAGGATCAGTTCATCAGGCTTTACGATGGCGATCTCGTAATCATTCACATACACTACTTCTTTGGTGTATTCAATAATGGGAGAGGCATCGCTGGCAAGGAAATGTTCGCCTTTGCCAATACCGATCACCAGCGGACTTCCCTTTCGGGCCGCGATGATGGTATCCGGATTTTCGGCACTGATCAACAGGATACAGTAAGCACCCACTACCCGTTTTAATGCAATACGCAGCGCCTCTTCAACAGAACAGTTGTTATTGATCTTGATGTCTTCGATGAAATTGAGTAATACTTCTGTATCGGTATCGCTCTTAAACGTATACCCTTTGGATAATAATTCCTGTTTGATCTGTGTATAGTTCTCAATGATCCCGTTGTGGATCATGGCCAGTTCGCCATTCTGCGACTGGTGAGGGTGGGCATTCCTGTCGCTGGGTTCACCATGTGTGGCCCAGCGGGTATGGCCGATGCCGATATGGGCATGCAGGTCTTTACCGATCACGGCTTCTTCCAGTTCAGCTACTTTGCCTTTCTTTTTAAATACGTTCAGATGGCCGTTATTGAGTAAAGCCACGCCAGAACTGTCATAACCTCTATATTCAAGTCTTTTCAATCCTTTTAAAATCACCGGAAACGCTTCCCGGTGTCCTGTATAACCAACAATTCCGCACATATGTTTTGATTAAATATGAATTAACGGGTAAGATCAATAAATTTGGCTTGAAGCCAATGAGTTACCAACCTGAAATTAAGCGTTAAAAGTATCAATTTTTTACCATGTCTGAAGTATTCGATCTCTCCAAAAACTATGTGTTAGAAGACGCTTGCGTTTTATTGCAACCTTTGCTAGTAGAAGACTGCAAGAATCTGCTGGTATTTGCTTTAGAGCAACCGGAGATCTGGAAATATTCCACTACGGTGGTAGCGGGTGAAGAGCCTTTCCGGAATTATATTCAGACAGCAATCGATGCCAGAAAAGCCGGGAAAGAATATGCATTCAGTGTATTCGATAAACGCACACAGCAATATGCCGGTAGCACCCGTTTTTATGATATTCAGATCGCTAACAAAACTTTGCAGCTGGGTTATACCTGGTATGGGAAACAATTTCAGGGTACAGGATTGAACCGGCATTGTAAATTTTTATTGCTGCAGTTCGCTTTTGAAAGAATGGGTATGGTACGGGTAGAGTTCCGTGCCGATGCTACCAATGCCCGAAGTATTGCAGCCATGAAAAGTATCGGTTGTGTGGAAGAAGGAATCCTGCGGCAACACCAACCTAAGCCGGATGGTACCCGCCGCGATAGTATTGTACTGAGTATTTTGAAACAGGAATGGGAGAATGGAGTGAAGGAGAGGTTAAAAGAAAGATTATCATCATAGCGTGTCAGCATCGCTGATACATGTAATTGCATTCATTATGGTCAGAAAACCCGCCCTGATTTTTTGTTTTCTTATTGTTACCTGCAGCCTGTTGGCGCAAACGGTACTGCCGTATCAGAATCCCAAACTGGCCATTCCGCTGCGGGTAAAAGACCTGTTGCTAAGAATGACTCCGGAAGAAAAATTCTGGCAGCTGTTCATGATCCCCGGCGATCTGGGCAATGACGAAACAAAATACAAAAACGGCATTTTTGGTTTACAGGTAAGCGCCGCATCCAGTAGCGGAGATGCGTCTGCGCAGTTATTGCAATATGAAACTAAGGAAACCGCTTTGGCACTGGCTAAGAAGATCAACAGCATACAGCGTTATTTTGTAGAAAGAACCCGGCTGGGTATACCGATCATTGCTTTTGATGAATCGCTGCATGGACTGGTAAGAGCGGGAGCCACTTCCTTTCCACAGGCCATTGCACTGGCAGCCAGCTGGGATACGGCACTGATGCAGCAGGTGGCCCATGCCATTGCCAAAGAAACCAGGAGCCGAGGGATCCGCCAGGTATTAACGCCGGTGGTGAATATTGCTTCGGATGTTCGCTGGGGCAGAACAGAAGAAACCTATGGCGAAGATCCTTTCCTGGCATCTGCCATGGCAGTGGCTTTTGTATCTCCCTTCGAGAAAAACGGGATCATTACCACGCCCAAACATTTTCTCGCCAATGTAGGCGATGGCGGCCGTGATAGTTATCCCATCCATCTGAGTGAAAGAATCCTGCAGGAAGTGTATCTTCCTCCTTTTCAGGCATCGATACAACAGGGTGGCGCACGCTCAATCATGACATCGTATAATTCGGTGGATGGTAGCCCCGCTACTGCCAGTAACGCATTATTGAATCAACAATTAAAAAAGAAATGGGGCTTCAAAGGATTTGTGATCTCTGATGCGAGCGCGGTGGGTGGTGCCAATGTGTTGCATTATACGGCCAGTGATTATGCGGATGCCGGGAAACAAGCGATTACCAACGGATTGGATGTTATTTTTCAAACAGCCTGGGAACATCACCGCTTATTCATTCCGCCTTTTCGGGATGGTGGCATACCCAAAGCGAGAATCGATGATGCAGTAGCCAGGGTATTAACCGCCAAATTTGAACTGGGACTCTTTGAAAATCCTTATGTGCCAGAAACAGCAGCGGCTGTAACAGTTCCCGCTGAACATGGATCATTGGCCAAACAGGCTGCAGAAAGATCGATGGTATTGTTGAAGAATGAAAATGATATATTACCGCTGTCTAAAAAGATCAACGCTATTGCCATCATTGGAACCGATGCCGTTGATGCACGGCTGGGTGGGTATAGTGGTCCGGGCAATGGAAAAATTTCCATCCTCGATGGGATCCGGCAGAAATTAGGAGCCGGTGTTGCGATAAAATATGCTGCCGGACCAGGCATCAAAGAGACCCCATGGCAGGTAGTACCCGCGATGTATTTATCTACGCAGGAGAATGGACAGGAGACAACAGGATTGCAGGCAGCGTATTATAACAACTTTGCTTTCTCCGGACAACCCGTGATGCAACGCGTAGATCCACAGATCGATTTTCACTGGACCTTATATCCGCCACATTCCTCTCTGGCTATAGATCAGTATGCAGTAAGATGGACGGGGCAGTTGCGCTCGCCTGTTAGCGGAAAATATGCGATCGGGCTGGATGGTAATGATGGATATCGATTATATATCAATAATCAGTTAGTGATCGATCAATGGAGAAAACAAAGTTATCATACCAGTCTGGTGAATTATGTATTTGCCAAAGACAGTGTATATGATCTCCGCGTTGAATTTCATGAATCGCTGGGCAATGCGCATATCCGTTTGGTATGGAACGCAACGGGTGTAACAGATCCCGAAGCTGCTATCGCGGAAGCGGTGCGCACGGCTGCTGCATCTGATGTGGCAGTAGTGGTAGCCGGTATTCATGAAGGTGAGTTCCAGGACAGGGCCTCGCTTGCCTTGCCTGGTAAACAGGAAGAACTGATTAAGCGGGTGGCTGCTACCGGTAAACCGGTGGTAGTGATTTTAATTGGCGGGAGTGCGATTACGATGCAGCACTGGCTGGATCAGGTGCAGGGCCTTATAGATGCCTGGTACCCGGGGCAGGAAGGGGGCAGGGCCGTAGCTGATATTCTGTTCGGAGATGCCAATCCTGCCGGTCGTTTACCTATTACCTTCCCTCTATCGGAAGCACAATTGCCATTGGTATATAACCACAAACCCACCGGAAGGGGAGATGATTATTATAACCTTAGTGGGTTACCCTTATTCCCTTTTGGGTATGGATTGAGTTATACCCGTTTCACTTACAGCGATATCCGCTTACCCAAAAACACTATCCGGAAAAATGAATCTGCTACCGTGCAGGCAACCATTACCAATACCGGTAGCAGGGATGGGGATGAAGTGGTGCAGTTGTATATCAGGGATCTCCTGTCAACCGTTGCCAGACCCGTTCTCGAATTAAAAGGGTTTCAAAGGATTCATTTGCGGGCCGGAGAAAGTAAACAGGTGAGTTTTACCATCACACCAGCGATGCTACAGATGCTGGATGAAAAATTGCATACGGTGATAGAACCCGGCGATTTCCGTATCATGATCGGCGCTTCTTCCAGGGATTTGTGGCTTAAGGAAACTTTACATGTAACAGAATAGAAGTATGTTATTATAGTAATTTTTTCTCGAAGCAAACACTGTTTTCAATGCCTGCATATTGTCCGTAATTGGGGATCTGTACGTATCCGTTTTTCTGGTACACGGCAATGGCTTCCGGTTGTCGTTTCCCCGTTTCCAGGCGGCATACTGTATAACCTGATTCTTTTGCCCATGTTTCCAGTTGGCCCAGCACCAATGAGGCAATACCTTTTGCGCGGTGAGCGGGTGTGGTAAACATGCGTTTGATCTCCATGGTATTTTTATCCAGTTCTTTCATGGCACCACAGGCCACAGCTACACCCTCTTCATAAGCTACTACCACATGCTGAATGGCGGTCAGCGTATTAAACTGTGCGTAAAAGTCATGCTCTTTGCCATCCCGTTCTGCCAGGTCCTGATCCAACTGTTGAACCAGCGAAACGAAATCCGGATGGGCTGAATGGGTTCTGATCAAGCGTAACATGGTCGTTCATTTCAGGTATTGAAGATTGAATATATTGTTTATCAGCTACGTCAAACTTAACCAGTGTGTTGCCGCATTCTTTTGGGTCCGTACCATAACCAGAATCCGGTAATGGTAAATACAAGCAGTGCCAGCCCCATAATAGTGGTATACACGAGTTTGATCTCTCCATTCGGAGTATTGAAATAGAGGTCCAGTATAGAACCGTCATGGATTTTTTCGATAAAATCGGAACGCCGTCTCTCTATCGTAAGCAGTTTACCGGTGGCACCATCCAGTTGCAGGCCCCAGAACCCGTCTTCAAAAACGAATTTCACCATACCCTTGTCCTTGCGGATATCGATCCGCTCCAGTTTCAGTGAAAGGTCAGGCGATACGGAATCTTGCAGGTACCGGCAGGCATTACTGTGCAAACTATCCATCGGTAACCATTCTTTCAGGTTGGTGGAACTGCCTTTATACGATTTGGGTAGCAGCCAGTTATTGTGTTTTTTCCAGCCCAGCAATAATCCCGTCAGTGACACAAGGAAAAAAAACACAAACAAAAAAGCACCTGTCATCCGGTGCACTTTCCGGAACACACGTAATAATTTTGCCTGCTGTTGCCTGTCTGTTTGCCTGGCCATAAAGCTGCTGTGATTTGAATGAAGTTACAAAAGATGTAGTAAACATATCAGCTGCCATTGCTACTTGTTTGTTATAAAGAAAGTGAAAAGATAAGGTAGGGGGGCTGAAGCTGCATAAGTACAACAGGCAGGTTACTGCTGTGCCAACCGGAAGAAGATCCAGGGTGCGATCAATAACCAAAGAGGAATGAATACCCAGATGCGCCCCTTCTGTATTTGGTAGTCTGCCAGTAATACCGACCAGGATCTGCCCCTTGCTCTGCCCAGTCCAAATTCAAATAGTAAAGTGAGTCCCGTCCATATTAGACCGATCAGTAAAGCCTGTGTGGCCGAGTTAGCCGGGTAATGATCCATCACCCACCAGTTATATACACCTAACAGTATCAGCAGCGAAACCGTAGACAACTGGTGTGCGGTTAGTTCACCCGTATATTTTTTATACACGAGGTCTCTTGCAGTTCCATTGAGTACTGCGATCAGCATCATCGGAAACCAGAGGAGCAGATAAGTAAGCATGGGTTTT
>SCVK01000510.1 GCA_004297075.1 Chitinophagaceae bacterium | reverse complement strand
TATCTAAATGGTCTCAAGACACGCCAGCAGCCTGTACGCTGGCGATCGCCGCGGAGAGACGCCTTTGACCTTTTCCGAGCGCATCGGCCAACTGGACGCTCAGGACCACGCGCCGCTCTATCGCAAGCTCCAGAAGGTGCTGCGCGATGCGATCGCCAATCGCGTGCTCGGTCCCGATGACGCCCTGCCCGCCGAGCGGGACTTCGCCGAGGAACTGGGCGTTTCGAGAATCACCGTGCGCAAGGCGCTGGACGGCCTGGTCGGCGAGGGACTGCTGATCCGCCGCCAGGGCGCCGGCACCTTCGTCGCGGCCCGGGTCGAGAAGAACTTCTCCAAGCTGTCGTCCTTCACCGAGGACATGATCGCTCGCGGCCGGGTCCCGCATTCGGCCTGGCTGTCGCGGACCGAGGGACAGGTGACGCCGGAAGAGTCGCTGACGCTCGGCCTGTCGCCCGGCGCGCCGGTCTATCGCTTCAACCGGATCCGCTACGCCGACGGCGCGCCGATGGCGCTGGAGTACTCGACCCTGGCGGCGTTCTGCATGCCCAGCCCAGACTTCGTGGAGACCTCGCTCTACGAGGCCCTGGAGAAGACCGGCCACCGGCCGGTGCGCGCGCTGCAGCGCCTGCGGGCCGTGCTGTTCACGCCTGAGCAGGCCGAACTGCTGGGCGTGGCGCCGCGCGACGCCGGGCTGCTGATCGAGCGGCGCGGCTTCCTGAAGGACGGCCGCGCGGTGGAAGTGACCCAGTCCTATTATCGTGGCGACGCCTACGACTTCGTCGCCGAACTGAACGCCCTTTGAGACAAGCCCAGTGGCCCGGAGAAAACGCGTGACCCTAAAGCCCCCTGCCCTGCGCCCCGAGGCTACGCGCATGTTCCAGGAGGCCGCCGAGGCGCCCGCCGTCGTGGCCCGGATGCTGGCCGCGAACCGCGAGGCGGCGCAGGCGCTGGGCGCCGAACTGCGGGCCAATCCGC
>SCVK01000181.1 GCA_004297075.1 Chitinophagaceae bacterium | reverse complement strand
ATCTCGTTTGGTGCGGCAACAATATGTTCATGATCTTCACTATAAAACTCCTGATCAGCAAAATCTCTGTTGGTCTTGATATTCGGTGGAATAAAACTTCCGCTTCCGGTGATAACGGTTCTTGTTAGCGACATGAGCCATACAATTAGTGATGTTCAACAATAGCCAGTGAAGATAGAATCCTGGGTTAACAGGCTGGTTTTCAAATGTAATAATTATTCGGCCAGAAAGGCTTTGCAAGCCCCGATTTTACGCATAAAAAAAGCGACCGGTTGTTAGTTCCGGTCGCCTAAGAAGTATCTTACCCCTCATACTTACTCAGTGAAATCAGAGATACTTGTCTCCCTTATTCCGTTTTACCTCCGCCACGTATTCCTTGATGGATTGTTCTTTTTCTTTTTTACAGATCAGCAGTACGTCTTTGGTATCTACGATGATGAAATCGTCGAGTCCCTGTAACACCACCAATTTTTCATTAGCGGCAGATACCATACACCTGGTGGCATCGATCACAATTACATTTTCACCTGCTACGGCATTACCGAGGTAATCTTTTTCAAGATTATCATAGGCGCTGTTCCAGGTACCGAGGTCGCTCCAGCCAAAAGAAGAGGGAATCACATATACATTGTCTGCTTTTTCCATGATAGCAATATCGATGGAAACATTGGTGCAGAGAGGGTAGATCCGGTTAATGGCTTCATTTTCGGCTGGGGTATTAAAATGTTCTTTTTCGGAATCAAATAATTCGAACATTTCGGGCTGGTAAATTTCGAATGCCTTGATCACATTTTTCACCTGCCAGATAAAGATACCCGCATTCCACAGAAAATCGCCACTGGCCAGAAAGGCTTTGGCCAGTTCGAGGTTGGGTTTTTCGGTAAAGGTCTTTACCTGGTAAATACCATCTGCCACAGGCAAAGCCTCGTGCTGTATGTACCCGTAACCGGTATTGGGATGGGTGGGTTTTACCCCCAGGGTTACCAGCGATTTAATATGCGATACAAAATCAAGTGCCTGCAAGGTGATCTTTTGAAAATTCTCATCGTCGAGGATCATATGATCGCTGGGGGCCACAATCAGCGAGGCTTCCGGGTCTTTTTGTAACAGTTTGTAAGAGATATAAGCCACACAGGGTGCTGTATTCTTGCGGCTGGGTTCAGACAGAATATTTTCCGGATTCAGGTCTGGTAATTGCTTTTGAATGATATGCGTGTATTCCTCGGAGGTAACAATAAAGATATTCTCAGCCGGTATAAAAGCAGCAAAACGATCGTAGGTCCATTGAACAAGTGTCTTGCCTGTATTCAGTATATCGAGAAACTGTTTGGGATAACTGCTGCGACTACTTGGCCAGAAACGACTTCCGATGCCACCTGCCATAATCGCAACATAGTGATGCTTGTTCATCTGCAAAAATTAAGTATAGTAATTTTGTGGTGCAATATTACAGGCTTATTTGTCGAATACCTGCAAATCCTGGTTAAACAATCCCCTCCCGCACCAGATCGTGCAGGTGTAAAATACCGAGATAGATACCCTCTTCTTCCACGATCAGCTGACTAATATCGTTTTTTCTTAATACATCCAGTGCTTCTACCGCTAAAACGGAGGCGGCAATGGTTTTGGGGTGTGGTGATAAGATGTCTTTTGCGGTGATGGAACTGATATCATTGCTTTTTTCCAGCATTCTCCGCAGATCACCATCGGTAATGATTCCGACCACATGGTTGCTATTGTTGGTAACGGCGGTTACCCCCAATCTTTTTTCCGTGATCTCTACAATCACTTCTTTGAGGCTGGCGCCGGGCAGAACGGCCGGTTTTTCGTTGGCAGTAATCAGATCGGCTACCCGCAGGTACAAACGTTTGCCCAGGTTACCTCCGGGATGGTATTTGGCAAAATCCTGGCCGGTAAAACCGTTCAGTTGCATCAGGCAAACGGCCAGTACATCACCCATCACCATCTGTGCGGTGGTGCTGCTGGTAGGGGCCAGGTTATTGGGGCAGGCTTCTTTGCTTACCGTGGTATTCAGCACCAGGTCGCTGTTCTGCGCCAGAAAACTGCCGGTATTACCCACCATGCCGATCAGGGTGTTCCCGAAATTCCGGATCAGGGGTACCAGTACTTTGATCTCAGGGCTTTCGCCGCTTTTACTGATGATCAGCACCACATCATCTTTCTGAACCATGCCCAGGTCGCCGTGAATGGCGTCGGCGGCATGCATAAAAAGGGAGGGGGTGCCGGTAGAGTTCAGCGTAGACACGATCTTCTGTCCAACGATCGCACTTTTGCCAATGCCGCTGATGACCAGCCGGCCTTTTGACTGGTGAATGAGGTCTACAGTTTTTTCAAAACTGTAGTCTACAAAAGCGGCCAGACCAGCTACGGATCGGGCTTCCAGTTCAATGGTATGGAGGGCAGTTTGCCGGGTAGTTGCATTCATGTGCAGCAAAGGTAAACTTTAACAGCAATGTGACAGTATTGCAGGTATACTTTAGTAACTTCGCTACCCTTTTTACAAAAGCTTTCTGCTGACCCCGGAACAGGGAACCCGATTGCAGCCGTACACGCTGTAATCCTCGCCGTTTAAAATTTTTAAGTGACGATTCCGGGTAAAAAGAAGTATATTATACATTGATTGAAAAGAGCGCTCCTCTACCATCCGGCAGGAGAAAATTGATTTTGATACATGGCA
>SCVK01000180.1 GCA_004297075.1 Chitinophagaceae bacterium | reverse complement strand
AGGCAAGGCATAACCTCAGAAAAATCATTACAAAACAAACCGAGTACAAAGCATATGTATAATCTTGGTGACGATAAAGAACTGGACCGCTTAAGCAGGGAAGCTGCCGGGAGATATACACCTCCCGGAGAGGCCAACTGGCAGGCACTCAGCGAGGAGCTTGACCGTATTATGCCCGTAACAGAAAAGAAGAAACGCCGTTTTCTGTTCTGGTGGTTATTGCCCCTGTTGTTGATAGGCGGCGGGGCGGCTTATTGGATGGGCACCAATCATTCTGCTGATCAGGTAGCTGCATCAGCTACCTCTGATGCTGGCACTGTATCCGGCAAAACCATCCGGGAAACAAAACCAGCCAATTCATCTGAAAAAATAACGGTACAGGATACACAACACATGCAGAAAGAAGCAGAGAAAAAAGATCAACGCTTTACAGAAACCGAATCAATAACAAGCACTACCCTGCAAACCGAAACTGTATCCGGTTTGGATGCAACAAAAGTTATCCGTTCCAGGAAAAACAAAAGCCTTTCTGCTAAACCAAACGCCTATGACCGTAGTTCCGGCGTAAAAGAGATCGCTGAAAACAACCCGCCCGTTTCTTCTTCTAATACAGCTACCATCAGTGATAAAAAAACGGATATAACCATACCATTAACACAGCCTGTTACAGAAAAAACAGCACTTACTACAACGGATCAGTCACAAAAAGCAGCAACAGAACAGACACAAAACAACACAGCTGAAAAAACAACCACCCCCGCAACAATTACCGAACCAGCCAAAACGGAAGAACCGGCCCCGGCCCCTGTGGTAAAAGTAAATAGCAGCCGCAAGGGATTCAGTTATGCCTTTGTAGCCGGGGTAGATAAAAGCACCGTTAAATTCAGGTATGGCAACGATCCGGGTATTAACCTGGGCATGATGGCCGGTTATCATTTCAATAACCGATGGTCTGTTCATACAGGACTTATCTACACGCAGAAAAATTATAAAGTTGCCGGCAAAGACTTTACCGCACCAAAAGGCACATGGGTGAGTTATTTAAACCTCGAAAATGTTACGGGTTATTGCCGCATGTGGGAAGTTCCCTTACAGGTACGATATACGATGGGTAAAAATGATAAGAAAACCAGTTTCTTCAGTGCCGGCCTCTCCTCTTATTTTATGACCAAAGAAAGCTATGATTATTTCTACTATTATAATAACCAACCGGTAACCCGGAACAGTACGCTTGACTCGGATGACAAACACATACTCTCTATTGCACATTTCTCTGTTGGTTTTGAGAACAGGATCAGTAAAAAATGGGCTTTACAGGTAGAGCCCTACGCCAAAATACCATTGGGAGGTGTTGGCTATGGCAGTATCCGCCTGAGCAGTTTTGGCCTGAATTTTTCCTTGCAACACAGGCAACCGGCAAAGAAATAACACCGTATGTACCTATGAAAACACCGATCACTTCCCCCAGGGATCCTGATAGTTGGTGCAGATGGCAGATGCAATGATTTATTAACGGGGCTTCATTGTATTAACTGCATCAATAAAAAAGCAACTCTTTTGAGTTGCTTTTGTTGTGAATGGTCAATGGTGAATAGTCAATTTATCATTGTCAGTGTAAACAGCTGCTTTTCTCTGTGTACCTCCAAATCTCTGCGGCTCTGTGTTGAAAAACTTACCAATGCTCCATTACCCAATAGCAAGAGCCTGATCTTTCAACACAGAGACACAGGGTAGCAGAGATTCACAGAGATGGTTTCCCTATTCACAATTGCCCATTCACACTCACTACTTCTGCCTATCAAAATGTTTTCTGAAAAACAACACCTGGTAATCGATTGCTTTTTCCCAGTAGGGCCAGTTATGTTCGCCGGGGCGTTCGGTATAATCGTGGGGGATCTTTAGTTTGAGCATTTTTTCATGCATGGCTTTGTTCATGGCCAGCACCCGGTCTTCGGTGCCGCAATCAATGGTGATCGCGAGTGAATCGGACGGATATTTTTCTATTACATTCAAAGCGCTCCAGTCTTTCCAGTACGCTCTGTTGGCAGCCGTATCGCCCAGCCTTTTTTCTACATCATAGCCTTTGGTAATCACACTCACATGCAATGCCCCACTCATACTGCCACAGGCGCTGAACCTGTCTGCATGACGAAAGCCCAGAAAAATACCACCATGGCCTCCCATACTCAGGCCGGTAATGGCCCTGCCCTTGCGGTCGTTGATGGTGCGATAGTTCTGGTCGATGTACTGTGGCACTTCCGTTCCAACAAAGGTTTCGAAACGGTAGGTACTGTCTACCGGACTATCAAAATACCAGCTGGTGAATCCGCCATCCGGACAAACGATCATCAGTTGGTGCTGGTCGGCCAGTTGCTGTATATGCGGCACTTTGCGGATCCAGTTGGAATAACTGCCAAAAGCCCCATGCAATAGGTACAGTACGGGATAACGTGTGTTCTTGTTCTTACTATAAGAACCCGGCCGCACTACTACTGTTTTAACGGTTCGGTGCATACTGGTACTGTAGATCTCTACGGTGTCTACGGTAGCAGCCTGGGTAGAGAGAGCGAGGCAGATGGCTATTAAAAAGGTGAATGGTTTCATATTTGGAGTTTACTTTTTTATAGATGATGTGTGAGGCGTGAGTAGTCAGTAGTGAGTGGTGAGTAAAAACAATTCTTACTCACCACTCACCACTCACGATTCACCATTCACAAATAAAGCCACCGCAATAACGCAGTGGCTCTACTTTATATGATACAACTAAATGCTATTTTCCTTTCTGCAATGCATTCTGCATCGGGTTTACGCCTTGCGACTGTCCGCGCTGCCTGTTGGCGGCTTTGAAAATAGCGAACTTGCTCGGTTCCGCTGCAACTGCACCATTCTTAGGCCATACGTTATTGGCTTCATTGATGTCTGCTGTTTCTTTCATCGGATCCAGTTTAATGCTTACCGCTTTTTTCCGGGTGAGGAATAATTTGGTTACGCTGTTCTCATTCTTGCGCCAGATCTGTGCAGGGATTCTTTGTGTTTCTTTGGTTCCGTCTTCAAAAGCAAACTCAACAATGATCGGCATTACCAATCCGCCCTTGTTAGCGAATGTGATCT
>SCVK01000179.1 GCA_004297075.1 Chitinophagaceae bacterium | reverse complement strand
GCAGTATTTTCACGATCGCGATCTCTACAATACGGTCGGCACTGATGTTGATTCCGGTTGTTTCCAGATCAACAAAAGCGATCGGGCGGGTTAATTGCAATTTCATTAGCTGGGTACAGTCATTTTCTTATTGAGTAATCTGTTGGGCAAAAGTAAGCATATCTATGCCATCATAATTGCCACTGCTCATTAAAACCAGGTTACTGTTTTCAAATGACTGGTTCTGCAGCCAATGGATTAACTGTTCCTTGTCATTCATTACCAATAATCCTTCTTTGCCAAAACCGGCCATCACTTTCTCCGCAGGCAGGTCGGGCATCCGCTTCAGTTCCAATGCATGTTTTGAGTAAAAAACCACTGCCAGATCGGCTTTGTCCATCGCACCCTTATATTCTGCCATAAACGCTTCGTTCAGGCTGCTGAAAGTGTGTAATTCCAGAATGCCCACCAGCTTCCTGTTGGGGTATTGTTGTTTTACTGCTTCAATCGTTGCTTTTACTTTACTGGGCGCATGCGCAAAATCGCGGTACACATGGGTAGTTGGGCCGGCAGCCAGCAATTCCAGTCTTTTAGCCGCACCGGTAAAACCGGCGATGGCCTTTATAAAATTGGCGGCCGTGACACCCAGTTCCTTACAGGCATAATAAGCTGCATACAGGTTCATCAGGTTGTGATTACCAAATACTTTCAGTGTGCCGGTAACGCCTTCAATAGTAACCGTCGTTTTTCCCTCCTTGATCTGGTGTTCGGGTACCGCATAGGGCTGGTAACGGATATCTGTACGCAGGTTCTCTTCTACCAGTTTTTTCAGCACTGGGTCCGATTCGTTGTAGATCAGCAGTCCGCCCTTCTCTATCTTATTAATAAAAATCACAAACTGCTCCAGGTAAAAAGGGAAAGTCGGAAATACATTGATATGATCCCAGGCAATCCCGGTCAAAATAGCCACATGCGGAAACAGGAAATGAAACTTGGGCTTTTTTTCCAGGGTACTGGCGGGATATTCATCGCCTTCACAAATGATGACCGGGGCATTGGTAATATTCACCGACTGGTCAAATCCCTCCAGCCGGGCACCCACCAGGTAGTCAAAATCCTGGTGTAATTGCCTGAGTACGTGCATGATCATGCTGGTGGTAGTGGTCTTGCCATGACTTCCCCCCACCACTACCCGCTTTTTTTGCCGGCTTTCGTGGTAGATATATTCCGGAAAAGAATAGATTTTGAGTCCCAGTTCCTGCGCCCGGGCCAGTTCGGGGTTATCTGCTTTGGCATGCATGCCGAGAATAATAGCATCTATATCATTGGTTATCAATGCCGGTTGCCAACCAATCCGGGCTGGCAGCAATCCTTCTGCCGCCAGATTGGTGCGGGCAGGTTCAAAAATCTCATCGTCTGTACCGCTTACCTGGTACCCTTTCCGGTGTAAAGCAATGGCTAATTGGTGCATCACACTGCCCCCGATTGAAATAAAATGGACTCGCATACGTTATTATTTGGTTCCGGTCAGATAAATTAACAAAAACTGTATCCTTAAGAGGCAACGTTTACAGCTGAAACTATATCTTTGACCTGTTGCAAAATACAGCCTAAACTCTTATTTAAACACGAAGCATGAAAAAGATTGCACTTGTATGTATCACCTTTTTAGTGGCT
>SCVK01000178.1 GCA_004297075.1 Chitinophagaceae bacterium | reverse complement strand
TATTGTACCGATTCTGCAAGAAAGCGGCTTGTTTTTTAAGAAAAAAGACCGACTTTACAAGCCATTAAAAATCATGTTTTTCATGCCCGGTTATCCAGTAACTTTGTGGGCACAATTTATTCTTCGATGGCTAATAAAGACGAATTACTGCAAGATGTTGTGATCAAATTTGCAGGAGACAGTGGAGACGGTATGCAGCTTACCGGACAACAGTTTACCAACAATACCGCGATGCTGGGGATCGACCTGGCCACTTTCCCGGACTTTCCGGCGGAAATCCGTGCCCCGATTGGTACGTTGCCGGGCGTGAGCGGTTTTCAGCTGCACTTTTCCTCTAACAAAGTATTTACACCGGGAGATATTGCCGATGTACTGGTAGCCATGAATGCGGCCGCTTTGAAAGTGAACCTGAAAGCCATTAAACCGGGCGGTAAGATCATTGTAAATATTGAAGGTTTTGACACCAAAAACCTGCGTCTGGCCAACTACCCCGATGGGGTTAACCCATTAGAAGATGGCAGCCTGGATAGTTATGAACTCATCAAAATAGATGTAACCAAACTTACCCGCGAAGCCCTGAAAGACTTTCCCGAACTGGGTAACAAGGAAAGGGACCGTGCCAAAAACATGTTCGTACTGGGTTTCATCTACTGGATGTATAACCGCAGTCTCGAAACCACCATCGCTTTCCTGAAAGAGAAGTTTGGCAAAAAGCCGACCATCCTGAACAGTAATATCAAAGTATTACAGGCCGGTTACAATTATGGCGACACCACAGAAACTTTTACCAGTCGTTATACGGTAGAAAAAGCCAAAATGGCGCCGGGCCTGTATCGCAGCATCATGGGCAACGAATCGCTGGCCATGGGATTGATCGCCGCAGGCGAAAAAAGCGGTCTGCCTATTTTCCTCGGTACCTATCCCATCACACCCGCTTCTGATATTCTGCACGAATTAAGTAAGTATAAGAATTTCGGTATCCGCACTTTCCAGGCCGAAGATGAGATTGCCGGCATTGGTGCCGCCATCGGTGCCAGTTATGGCGGAGCACTGGGTATTACTTCCACATCTGGTCCGGGTATGGCACTGAAAACAGAAGCCATGGGTCTGGCCGTAATGCTGGAAATACCTTTGGTGATTGTGAATATCCAGCGTGGCGGACCGTCTACCGGTTTGCCCACCAAAACAGAACAGAGCGATCTGATGCAGGCTTACTATGGCCGTAACGGCGAATGTCCGATGCCCATCGTTGCATCCTCCACTCCCAGCGATTGTTTTGAAGTAGCCTATGAAGCCTGCCGCCTTGCGGTTCAGCATATGACACCGGTGATCATTCTGAGCGATGGTTATATTGCCAATGGTGCAGAACCCTGGAAATTCCCAACTGCTGCAGAACTGCCAGAGATCAAGGTAAATTTCAAAAAAGAACTGGCAGAAGATGAACCCAAATACCAGCCCTACAGAAGAGACGAGAAACTGGCGCGCCCCTGGGCCATTCCGGGTACTACCGGACTGGAACACCGCATTGGTGGACTGGAGAAACAGGATATAACCGGTAATATCAACTACGAACCCGAGAATCACCAGCATATGGTGAATACCCGCCAGGCCAAAGTAGATAAGATCGCAGATTATATTCCTTTACAGAAAATTGATAGCGGCGCAGATAAAGGAAAAGTACTGATACTCGGATGGGGTTCT
Organism: Chitinophagaceae bacterium; assembly: GCA_004297075.1. GTDB lineage: Bacteria > Bacteroidota > Bacteroidia > Chitinophagales > Chitinophagaceae > Sediminibacterium. The sequence continues at coordinate 1,830 of SCVK01000178.1, read as the reverse complement.
ACCTACGGTGCCATTAAAAGTGCCGCACTGGAATTGCAGGCGCAGGGACATGCGGTAAGTCATGCGCATATCCGTTACATGCGTCCATTCCCTAAGAACCTGGGCCAGATTATTCAAAACTTCGACAAAGTGCTGATCCCCGAGATCAACAACGGTCAGTTGGTAAAGATCATCCGCGACCAGTATATGGTAGATGCCAAAGCCTATAACAAAGTGATGGGCATTCCTATTACCAAAGGCGAACTGGTGGATGTAGTGAAGAAAATGCTGTAATCAATCTTACCAGAAATATAAAGCCCCGTGGAATTGTTTTTACCGCGGGGCTTTTTTATTTTACAGAAGCGTAGGGGCGGATGAACAGATGAACAAGGAACAGATGAACAGATGAACAAGGAACAGAAGAACATAGAACATAGAACAAAGCAGATAGAACAGGATTCACTTTAACCCAGTCTGCAGGTGAGCCATTCATGTAACCCGGATAACTACTATGGATATTGAACAACTGAGAGCGTATTGTTTGAGCAAACCTGATGCCGAAGAAGCTTTTCCCTTCGGACCGGATACAATTGTATTTAAAGTGAAGAATAAACTATTCTTGCTGGCAGGACTGGATAATCATCCGTTGCGGTTCAACGTAAAATGCAATCCCGATCTCGCCATTGAATTACGGGAAGAATATCCCGACCATGTGCTGCCCGGTTTTCACATGAACAAAAAACACTGGAACACCGTGGTGGTGGATGGCGTTATTCCCGGGAGGGTGCTGAAAGAGTTTATTGATCACTCATTTGAGTTGGTGAGGGGGAAGAAGTGAATCGTGAGTCGGCAATCGTTAATCGTCAGACGTGAGTGGGAGGGTAATACAAAACATTCACCATTGACAATTGCCCATTGACAATCGCCCTCTCCCTACTGACTACTCACGACTTATCATTCAATGCTATCTGATTGATCCCTCTGTGATTCTCTGTTACTCCCAATCTCTGTGTTAAAAAAAATCAGACACTTTTGAGTGATTGAGAATAAGTGGCATTTTACAGCATACAAGGGGAAGGGGTGAGTCGGCAATCGTTAATCGTCAGACGTGAGTGGGAGGGTATTACAAAACATTCACCATTGACAATTGCCCATTGACAATCGCCCTCTCCCTACTGACTACTCACCACTCACGCCTCACGTCTGCCGATTCACCCCTCCCGATTCTTCTTAAAGTACCCGCACAATTCCGTAAACCTACACTCCCCACACTTCGGATTCCGCGCGAGGCAAACATAACGGCCGTGCAGGATCAGCCAGTGGTGGGCCTTGTGTACCATTTCGGAGGGGATATGTTTGATCAGTTCTTTTTCTACCGCTAAGGGAGTGGATGCTTTTTGCGATACCAGTCCTAAACGTTTGCTTACCCGGAACACATGCGTATCAACAGCCATATTGGGTTGTTCATCTATCACGCTGGTGATTACGTTGGCTGTTTTTCTGCCTACACCCGGTAATTTAACCAGTTCATCCACCGTCATGGGCACTTCACCGCCGAATTGTTCAAGCAGCATTTGGGCCATACCGATCAGGTGTTTGGTTTTGTTATTGGGATAGGAAATACTTCTGATCAGTGGGAATAACTCATCAAAACCAGCTTTCGCCATTTGTTGCGGACCGGGATAGCGGGCAAAGATAGCAGGTGTGGTAAGGTTTACGCGTTTATCTGTACACTGCGCCGACAGGATCACAGCCACCAGCAACTGAAACGGATTATCGTAAATCAGTTCCGTTTCTGCATCGGGTACATTTTGCTGGAAATAATCCAGTATTAACCGGTAACGTTCTTTT
>SCVK01000509.1 GCA_004297075.1 Chitinophagaceae bacterium | reverse complement strand
GGTGGATTTCTTCTTTTCGTAGTGTCGTAGGATGGGTAGAGCGCAGGCGCATCGCGCCGAAGCGAAACCCATCGGCGGAGTTTGCCGCAACGATGGAATGATGGGTTTCGCTTCGCTCTACCCATCCTACGGCTGCGACCTACTCCTCCGGCTCGCCGACCATCTCGCCATTCTCATCCACGCGCAGCCAGCCGCTCGGCGCCAGGCGTTGCTGCGGCAGGTAGCGCCCCTTGTAGTCCATCTTCTTGGATCCCTCGATCCAGTAGCCGAGATAGACGTAGGGCAGGCCCATCGTCTTGGCGCGCTCAATATGATCGAGGATCATGAAGGTGCCGAGCGAGCGGGCTTCCTCGCCGGGCTCGAAAAATGAATACACCATCGACAGCCCGTCGCTCAGCACGTCGGTGAGAGCGACCGCCAGCAGGTCCTCGCCGCGGCCGGTGATGCCGCTGTCCGGCCCGCGGCGGCGATATTCGATGATGCGGGTCTCCACATGGGAGTCCTCCACCATCATCGCGTAGTCCAGCACCGTCATGTCGGCCATGCCACCCAGCCGGTGGCGCTGGTCGAGATAGGCGCGGAACACCGAATACTGTTCGGACGTGGGCACCGCATTGCGCTGCTCGCCGATCACATCGGCATTGCGCGCCTGCACCTTGCGGAAGTTGCGCGATGGCTTGAATTCATTGGCGACCACGCGCACCGACACGCAGGCGCGGCACTGGTCACAAGCCGGGCGATAGGCGATCGACTGGCTGCGGCGGAAGCCGCCATGGGTCAGGAGGTCGTTGAGGTCGCCAGCCTTGTCGCCCACCAGATGCGTGAACACCTTGCGCTCCTGTCGGCCCGGCAGATACGGGCAGGGCGACGGCGCCGTCAGATAGAATTGCGGGGTGTCGCGGGAGTGCTGGGTCACGGGTCGATATGGGGCTCCGAAGCAGGCTGATACAGCATTGCGCCGACCGGGCTAACGGTCAATGAATTTACCCGG
>SCVK01000177.1 GCA_004297075.1 Chitinophagaceae bacterium | reverse complement strand
TAAAACGCGTACTGAGCGAAACGGAATTTTTATCCGAAGGCGGTATCCGTGCTTTATCTAAGTACCACGAAAAACATCCTTACTCGGTTACCATTGAAGGGCATGTGTATTCCATCCAGTACGATCCCGGCGATTCTACTTCCGATTTTTTTGGAGGTAACAGTAACTGGCGCGGACCGGTGTGGATGCCCATTAACTACCTCATTATCCAAAGCATTAAAAAGTTCGGGGAGTTTTACGATGCATCGCTGAGTATCGAATACCCAACGGGCTCGGGTGTGTACATGGACCTGAAACAGATCGCCAACGAATTATCCAAACGCGTAACGAGCCTGTTTGAACTGGATGCCAACAACCATCGCAAACTGCACGGTAACCAGAACTGGTTTTACAGCAGACCCGAGAACAGGGACCTGGTTTTATTCTACGAATATTTTCATGGCGATAGCGGCACAGGCCTCGGCGCGAGCCACCAAAGCGGCTGGACCAGCCTCATTGCCCAACTCATTGCCGACAGGGCAGAGAGCGAACAGGAATAATCTCTTTTCCACTCTTTTTCTCTTGTCCTTCTCTTAGCGAAACCTTCCGCACCTTCAGCCATTACGCTACTGTACGCGAGGGTTTGTTTCACTAAGAGCCAAAGAGAGAAAGAGGGGGGCAAGAGAGTTGCTTTCTTACTGCGCCTTTGCGTGCATATTTTCTCGCAAAGGCGCAAAGGCGCGGTTGAGTTAAGTGGTATGCGTTTCTGCAGCCTTCTGCTCCCATACAGGCAGGTTAACGCCCTTGATGAGCAGCCACAACCCCAGCGACAATTCTGCCACAAACGGAGGAAGCAGGATGGCCGGGAATAATTTACCCGCCAGCTCGGGCACGAGGATTAACGCAAAACTATTGGTCAGGTAACAAACTCCCGCCAACTGCAATAAGCGGCCCACCAGTTTCGGAAAAAAGCCCGATACCGCTATCAGCTGCCCTTCTATGACGCATACCACCCCAAAAAAGATCAGTCCCACCCCAAAACCCACATCGTGCAGTTTGATGGGTAGGTAGGCCAGGGTATGTAATTGTTCAGGCGTAAATGTTTGCAGATAACCCGCATTGCCTAGTAAATAGAGCGCGGATAGCAGGTTCAGTTTATTGGCTACCAGTACCGCGGTTTGTATCATGTTGCAGAGCAGGTTCAGCAGGGCCAGGTTTTTGTTTACCGGTTTCAGCAGCACGTAAAAGATCAGCATCAGGGGCAGATCGCAGAGTTGCATGAGCAGGTCTACGGTGATGCCGATGCGCCATAGGCCCGGGGCATTCATGATGCGTTGTGCCGTGGCACCCGCATCGCCAGCAACAAACAAATTGCCTCTTACATACAACTCACCAAACATACCTGCCGCAATAATGAACAGGTACAATAGCCCACCCACTCTGGCATATTTCTGGGGCGAAAAGCCGGGTGCAAAACGGTGCAGGTTCATAGCGTTTGGTTTAGGTACAGTAAGATAAGGCGCATTTCTGTTACCTCGTAACCTTTTATCATTCTCCCTCTTATCCCCTCTTTCTCTCTTATCCACTCTTAGTGAACCCTGCTGCACTTTCAGCTATTCCGCCGATTTGCGGGGTGTGTTTCACTAAGAGCTAAAGAGAGAAAGAGGGAGTTGTTTTAAAACCGTGCCTTTGTGCCTTGTTGTGAAATAATAACCACACCAACACAAAGGCACGGTGGGTTACAAGTTATCTGTCTTGTTTTCGGTGTTACATGAACAAGACACTATCAGTTTCTGCTTATTTCCTTCTTATTTTGTTCGCTCCTGCTTTACCATTTCTTCTCTCCCCGGCCGCTGAAAGAGCGAACCGGAATAGAATCAGAATAGGATCAGAATAGAACCAGAATAGAACCAGCAACGGACCAGAAACGGACCAAAAACGAACCAGAATAGGACCAGAATAGGACCTGAAGCGGACCGGAAGGGCACTTGATGGGCATTTGATGGGCACTTGAAGGGCACTTGAGCGCCTAAAAAGGGGGGGGGGCTGGAGTTCAGGTGTCTTACGGGTAAACTGCGAAGATGTGGGTACACAGTAGCCCCGTTCGGGAATCTTCGAAGACGGAACGAAACCTTAGTTATTAGGCGTAGTTATTTCTGTCCGTTGTCAAGCGTTATGGTCAGTTTGTTTTTTTCTACTTGGATTTTAACATGCTCTCCTTTTTTGAATCCTACTTCTTCCAGCCATCTTCCCTCAAGTCTGATTTCAGGCACAGTAGTATAGTCCCACCGTCTGGTGCGGAACTTACTATGAATTTTTAATTTCCTGAATAGACTCATTGTGCGGTGTTCGCTAATCCGAACACAAGGTAGAAATAATATTTGGATATTCGCTATAGTGAACACGAAAGAAGAAAAATATTTCAAAAAATTAGGTTCCCGGATTAAGGAATTGAGGGAGGAAAAGGGGCTTGACCAAAAAGCCTTTGCCTTTGATTGTGAAATAGGTAGAACTCAATTGCACATGATTGAAAACGGTAAAACAAACCCGCGTTTGGGTACTTTACTAAAAATTGCCAACGCCTTGGAAATTTCTTTGTCCGAATTGGTTGATTTGTCTTAAAAGAATAGTGGATCTGATGTCGTCAAGGTCTCTATGCAGTCATTAAGCCTGTTTTCTACTTCAGTGTAAAAATCGTTGTCAAATTCTTCAAGGAATTTATCAAGTCTGTGTTTGTCTCCCTTGGGGCTTTCAGACAAAGGCTTTTCGCTTAATGTGCCGGTGTGGAAAGGTCGAGAAGTAAGTGAAATTTGTATTGTCTGTTCGTTACAGAAAAAATCGTTGATAGAATTAGTAAATCGCAAAACGTATTCTCCATCCACAATGGGACTTTTATACGGATGAACTTGTTTATTCTCAAATGTAAAATTCCTTTTGCCTTTCCAAGTTGTTATTGCTTCTTGAATTGTTTCGATTGCTGTTTTATTCACATCGGTATATTTATTTACGTCTGAAGTAATTGATTATTTCATTAAAGTTGTATCCAACACCTGCAATATTAGGTTCTAATAAAAGTCCGTCAACAAGTGCCCGTCCAAAACCCTTTTTCATTTCTTTTAGCACTTTGAAGTCTGAAAGGTCTTTCCGTTCAAGTACGTCGGTAAATATTTTGTCAATGTAATTGGCTACATCAGTAGTTGTCTTGCAGTATTTCTTAAGCGGAAAAACAATGATTTTAAAGTCAGTGTCTGTATTGCCGTTATTGTGGTCTCCAAAGTTTTCTTTAAAGTCATGCGGATTTCTATTTGTAATTAAAATTCCTGGCAAAAGGTCTTTCGTATCTTCTCCATTCAAATTGTGCCACGAAAAGACATCGTCATGAAAATGAATTCTGTCTCTTGTCCCACGAATTACAACAGCATTATTTTTTGAAGCCAATTCAGCCATCCTTTGAAAATTACTGAACAACGCTTCTCCAAGCGGTTCTTCCCAGCCATAGTCTAAAAGATAGATGTAATAATTTCGCTTAGCCTCGGCTGGTATTTCTAATAGTGAATGTATATGAAGTCCCATATTGTGTCTGTCTTTATAATTACGCCTAATGATCGAGTATTGCTGCAGGTGGGATATTTTATAACGTCCAGCCCGGAACAAATGCTGATTGAAAATATTTTTTGAAGTTATGAGTTACTGTTCAGCGTTGCTTGTCAAGCCAGAACCAAAGTACAGCAATGCAATCTGCTGATTGTTCTTCCGTCCGCCCCACTTGCCAGCAAAATTTTTGTTGCATGCTGCTACGGCAAACTTGAGGTTGCTGCTAAATAAAAATATCATCCAAAGCTTTTTCCAACAATAGATTCTGTCTGGTTTGTAATTGCTCTGGCGTCCATTCCGCAATACCTAAAATTTCGATGCTCCTTGGATAGTCGCTGACCTTTTCCCTCAAATATTTGTTCTTCTTTTCGTTAAACTCATAATTGCTTGCTGATGAGTTTTTGCTCTTGCTCAATAAAACCAAATTTGCGAGTCTATTAAGCCAGAATTTACGTTCTTCTAAGGTGAAGTCATTTAACCATTTTGAATCACCTTTTGGGGTTTGTGGTAAAACATGTTCTATAGATTTAGCCTTAATCTTCTTCTCTACATCATTTTCACTTGCAAGTAATTCCAACCTCAAAAGAATGTATTTACAGTATTGTTTACCATATATTTCATCCCCTAACTGATGAAGCATTTTATCTTTATCAACTTTTAACGAGTCAGAAGTGAAAACATCTGCTGGTTTTTTGGCAGTGTTGATTGCTTTGATAATATTTCCAGCAGCTACAATTCTAACGTCTGTAGATGATCCGGAAATCCACCCTTCTATATATTTCATTTCGAGCATGCTTAGCAATGTCTCAATCTCTTTTTGTTTAAACTTCTTAAGGTAAAGAAGTAGAACAGCTTTCCATTCGTTCGATTTGAATTCATTATTCATGATATATAACAATCCGATAATCCTAATCTTGTTCGGGTTTGTATCAAAATAGGAATAATCCTCAAAAAGATCATTATACATAGACGCATAATCACAAACAACATCTATGAACTTTTCGCCTTTTGACACTAACCCTTTTTTAAAAATCCTTTCTTCAAATTCAACGAGTAGATCATATTGAGATTTTTCACCTATTAATAAGAGGCGCAAGAGAAATATCACCTGCTCAAAGGTTTCGCCTCCAAGGTTTTTTTCCCATTCCTCCCACTTTTGGGAAAGTGAATTTCTCACCACATCAGACTTTATTACTGTAGGAGAAATATTACTTGCCTTTAAGATGTCAATTCTTCTCAATTGTTTACCGCGATCGTTGACAATAATAAACAGTCTAAAAGCGTCTTCAAAAGTGTTTGTTGATAGGTATACTAAAATGCATTTTTGGCTGATAAACTTTGTGAAGTCACGTAAGTTTTCTTGTGAAAAGTTCTTCAGTTTTTCATTAAAAATTTTTATCGCAGTGACATATCTCCATTGTGGCTCGGCTAAACTTTCACCCTCCTTTTGTGTTTTTGTTCCATTCTCAGTAATAATTAATTCATTAAATATTTCCCTATCCTTCACCTCAATCCTTACTTTTTCGGGAATACCGTCAACAATGTTCTCTTTTTGTATTATTTTTTCTTGAATAGATAGCTTGAAATCCTTGTCATCAATCATGTCTCTAAGACAAGCTAGCAATATCATTATAGTTGTTAATCTTTGTTGTCCATCTACCACATCATTGACGCCATCTTTTTTATGCACGACTATTGTTCCCAAGAAATATTCCTGATCTTTTTTTGCATCTATTAAATCCTGAATTAAATCAGTAAAATGTTCTTGATCCCAGGAATAAGGCCGCTGATATTCTGGCACCCTAAAGAAATATTCTCGACTTAGTAATTCTTTTAATTCTTTTTTCTTTGCTTCTATGTTTTCCATGACAAGTTAGTTTTGTGTCGAAGTCCTGTAATTTGCTGTATCGAACTTTCTATAAAGTTATGAAGTTAGCCCTCTTTTAAATTCTATGTAGTAGTAGCATGCAACTCTTAAATATACGTCACTCCCCACTAATTATCTACACAAAATGGCTCTCAGGTTCAACGGGTTATCATGATGGTTTTTGTATTGTTACCACCCCTACCAGTCAGATACACGCATACAACCCTGCGTTTTTAAGTAGCAACAATCTACCCAAATAATGCAAGGCAGGCAACGGGAAAAATCCCGTATTTCTCCTCCCATAAAAAATAAATGATCACTGTTTCAGTATACCCTTCAATACTTCTGCCCTTCCATCAATCTCTTTCTCTTCATATTTCAACCCCAGCAGATTGGCGATCAACGGATACACATGTATGTTCTCAAAACCGTTGATGCGTAAACCTGTTTTAAAGGCCGGGCCCCAGGCCATAAAGCTCGCGCGCATATCGGGGTGGTGGTTATCGAAACCGTGTTTGCCGGGGCTGGTTTTGCGGTTGGTAATATTAAAGATATTGGGGAGCCGGGGTTCGAGGATCAGGTTGCCGAGACGCTCGTGCCAATCGTCTGCGGCGCGGTAATGCCAGTGGGCGGGGGTTTCATTCAATCGGTACACGTTCATACCGGGTTCTTTTTTCAGTGCCTCGTATGTGGCTGCCAGTGTAGTGGTGTCTTTGGCATACAGGTGCAGCAAAGCATCGCCCCGGGGGATCAGGAAATTACTGGTATCGATGGCTTTGGGTAAGGGCAGGGGGGTATTATTGTTCACGGCCGTCATACCATGATCGGATACTACGATATAGTTAATGGGCAACCCCAGCGGTTGCAAAGTTTGCTGCAGGGCGTTGATGCTGCTGTCTATGAACTGCACCGTGGTAGTAACCCGGCTATCATCGGGCCCATACATATGCGCATCATGGTCTACCTGCGGAAAATAGAAAGTGATCAGGTGCGGGCGTTTTTCTTCGGGCAGGCCTAACCAGTTTTTTACGGTGTTAATGCGATCGGCCATGCCGATCTGTTCATTGTAATTATAATAATACGTGGGCCGGGTGTTCTGTATATCCGCTTCGGATGCTACCCAGTAAAAACTGGCCGAGAGCAGCTGCTGTTTTTCGGCCAGCACCCAGAGCGGCGTACCGCCATACCAACTGCCATCGGCCACCTGTTGTTTATCGCCCATGCCATAAAACTGCTGTCGGCGGGTATCGTAATAACTGTTGTCTACCAGTCCGTGGTGCGATGGGTACAAACCCGTCACCAACGTATAATGGTTCGGAAAAGTAAGCGAGGGAAAAGAAGGTGTCATATACTCCGCCCTTACGCCCATCTGCGAAACGGTTTGCAGAAAACGGGCCCCGTGTTTCTCCGTAAAATCGGCCCGATACCCATCTATCGAGATCAGGATCACATAAGGTTTGTTGTATTGAGAGGGGTGGTTACTGCGGCCGTGAATGATCTGCTGGGTGGTATCCTGCGCATGGGTGGCAGACAAACTAAAAACTGCGAGCAGTAAAAAAACGGTTCTGCAAAACATAGGGGTATCTTTAGGAGGATAAAGATAAACTCCCTAACCGCGCCTTTGCGCCTTTGCGGGAAAATTTGCTCGCCAAGGCGCAAAGGCGCGGTAGAACCAACATAAGTAAGATAGTTATGACAAAAGAAGAATTACTACAGGAGCTGACACACGAAACCTTTGTGGCCCTGCAACCCTCGGCCATTCATGGCATTGGTGTATTTGCCAT
>SCVK01000176.1 GCA_004297075.1 Chitinophagaceae bacterium | reverse complement strand
CGAGTAGGTCAGGTGCATCGGCTAAATGTCTTGTTTTTCCGAAGTTGACCCTGTTGTTCAATGTAGTTGTAGACATATGTGTGAAAACCGGTTTTATACGAAAAAAAATCTGGGGAGAACAAAGATTCTCTTAGCGTACAATCGGCTCATTCACCATTCAAACGATAATGATAAAAATGTCCACCCGCTAAATAGCCCAAAATTAAGGATGGCAAAGGTAAGGAATGGGGAGAAACTTAAAAAACAAATTTTGGACCAATACGCTCTTTTGTGGAAAAGAAATCTACTGTTTTGGCAACTTGTCAGTTTTTAACTGAAAAAATAGCAACTAAGCAATCATAATATTAATATTATAATTTGTTAGTTGCTATTATTCAATAAGGTATACTATTTTTTACCAGATTCTTGCTCTGTTCTCTGGCTTACGGTACATTTTGTTCTTCTCCGTTACCCCAAACGTGGTATAAAACGGGTCAAAATTGGATAAAGGACCCAGCACCCGGAACTCATCAGGCGAATGCGGATCGGTGGTGATGCCGGTACGCACATTCTCCGGCCGGTTCACAATACGCCAGGCCTGTGCAAATCCGAAGAAAAAGCGCTGGTCAGGTGTAAACCCATCGATCTTCACCTGCCCCTTGCCCTGCTCCGTTAATTTGAAAGCGTCCCAGGCAATGGCCAGTCCGCCAATATCGGCCAGGTTTTCTCCCAGCGTCAGCTCTCCGTTTACATGCAGGCTATCCAACACCACGTACTGGTTATACTGGTCCACAACCCCTTTGGCCTTCGACTTAAACGATTCGCCATCTTTGGCCGTCCACCAGTCTTTCAGGTTACCCTGGGCATCGTATTGTCTGCCCTGGTCGTCAAAACCATGTGTCATTTCATGGCCGATCACCAGGCCGATGGCGCCGTAGTTGATGGCATCATCCGCTTTCATATCAAAGAAAGGAAACTGCAGAATGCCGGCAGGAAATACAATTTCATTGAAAGTCGGGTTATAATACGCATTCACCGTAGGAGCCGTCATGCCCCACTCTGTTTTGTCAACCGGCTTGCCAATTTTCTCAATGGTTTCTTTATAATCGTGGCGGGCAATACTGCGCATGTTTTCATAAAAATTATCGCGGCTGATAGTTACATCATCATAACTCTTCCACTTATCGGGGTAACCGATTTTCTTCAGAAAAGCAGCCAGTTTTTCCTGGGCCCGCTGTTTGGTGGTATCACTCATCCAGTCCAGCCTGGCAATACGCGCTTTGAAAGCGGTCTGCAGGTTATTTACCAGTTCATCCATGCGTTGTTTGGCTTCTGCGGGGAAATATTTCTGTACAAACAACTGCCCCAGCAGATCTTTCAGTCCGTTATCTGTCATGTTAACCATTCGCTTCCAGCGGTCGGGCTGCGCTTTGGCACCGGAAAACAGTTTACCAAAAGCAAAACGCTCATCGCGGAAAGCTTTGCTCAGCAGGGAGGCATTGGCAGAGATATAATCAAACTTCACTTTCTGTTTCCACATATCAATGGGCTGAGAAACCAGCAGTGCACTTAACGCCTTGTAATAGTTAGGTTGAGATACATTTACGCTGTCGGTACGGATGCCCATTTTAGCCAGCACATTGGTCCAGCCGATATTGGGAGAGATTTTCTCCAGTTGCGCCACAGACATTTTATTATAATTCTTCACCGGATCACGCTGTTCCACAGGTGTTAAATGCGATTGAGCGATCGCTGTTTCAAGTGCCAGCACCGCTGCTGCTCCTTTTTGGGCAGTGGCGGCATCCGTACCGGTAAGGGTAAAATAGTTGGCCGCGTGTTCTACCAGTTTGTTGCGCTGGTTAACGGTGATAGAATCTGTTTTGGTATAATAATCCTTTTCAGGAAGTGAAGTACCTGTCTGGTACAGCACCAGGATATTTTTTACGCTGTTGCGTTCATCGGCACCTACATAATACCCGATCAGGTCGCCATTGCCTTCTTTGGCATTTTCTGCCAGCAGGTTCATCAGCTCTTTGTAATCTTTTACCGCATCTATTTTGGCCAGCATCGGTTTCAGGGGTTCATACCCTGCTTTTTCAATGGCTACCGTATCCATGCCACTGGCAAAAAAATCGCCCACTTTCTGCTCGGTACTGCCTTTGGGATGATCTTTTTTAGCAGCCACTTCCTCCAGTATGGTACGCAACTTAACCAGGTTGTCCTGGTAAAGGGTATAAAAACTGCCCCAGCCACTCTGATCATCCGGAATTTTGGCCGTCTTGATCCATCCCCCGTTCGCATACAGGAAAAAATTGTCACCGGGATGCACCGTGGTATCCATACCACTGGTATCAAAAAAAGCCTTGTCAGATCCGGATTTACTTTTGCAGGAAACCAATGCCAGCAAGATACCTGCCAGCAGCATGGGTAGCTTTTTCATAAAGAGGTTTTAGTGACTGTAAATATTAGGATTCGCCTCCACATTTCAAAACCGCCCGTCATTCGGGGACGTGAGTCGTGAATCGTCAGTCGTGAGTATACCATTTACCACTCACGACTGACGATTCACGACTGACGACTTCCCGCAATAAAAAAGCCGGTGAGCAAACACTCACCGGCTGTATTTTTTTAGCGAAACAGTAATTATTTCACTTCAACTTCAGCACCAGCTTCTTTCAGCTTGGCTACTAAATCATCAGCTTCTGCTTTAGATACGCCTTCTTTTACGGCTTTAGGAGCACCATCAACCAGGTCTTTTGCTTCTTTCAGACCCAGACCGGTTAATTCCTTAACGATCTTAACAACGCCCAGTTTGCTTGCACCACCGCTAACGAGGATTACATCGAAAGATGTTTTCTCTTCAGCAGCTGCAGCTCCACCGCCGTCGCCACTTGCTACTACTACTGCAGCAGCAGCT
>SCVK01000508.1 GCA_004297075.1 Chitinophagaceae bacterium | reverse complement strand
GGACGCCGCCGTGGCCACCGGGGCCGACGCCGTGCACCCGGGCTACGGCTTCCTGAGCGAGAACGCCGATTTCGCGCAGGCCGTGATCGACGCCCGCCTCACCTGGGTCGGCCCGCCGCCGGCGGCCATCCGCGCGCTGGGCAGCAAGTCCGCCGCCAAGGCGCTGGCCGTGCGGCACGGCGTGCCCTGCCTGCCGGGTTACTTCGGTGATGACCAGCGCGACGAGACCTTCGTGGCCGAGGCGCAGCGCGTCGGCTTCCCGCTGATGGTGAAGGCCGTGGCCGGCGGCGGCGGGCGCGGCATGCGCCTGGTGCACGAGGCCGCGCAGCTGCTGCCCGCGCTCAAGGGCGCGCGCTCCGAGGCGCTGGCGGGCTTTGCCAACGGCGACCTGCTGATCGAACGCGCCCTGCTGAGGCCGAGGCATGTGGAGGTGCAGGTGTTCGCCGACGCGCACGGCCACTGTGTCCACCTGGGCGAGCGGGACTGTTCGGTGCAGCGGCGGCACCAGAAGATCATCGAGGAAGCGCCGAGCCCGGCCGTCTCGCCCGAGCTGCGCGAACAGTTGGGCCGCTGCGCCGTCGCGCTGGCCCAGGCCGCGGGGTATGTGGGTGCGGGCACGGTGGAATTCCTGGTGGAGGGGAACGAGTTCTTCCTCATGGAGATGAACACCCGCCTGCAGGTGGAACACCCGGTGACCGAGGCCCTCACCGGGCTCGACCTCGTGGAATGGCAGTTGCGCGTGGCGCGCGGTGAGCCGCTGCCCCTGGCGCAGGAGGCCATCGGCTTCCACGGCCACGCCATCGAGGTGCGCCTGTGCGCGGAGGACGAGCACCACACGCCGCACACCGGGCGCGTGCATCGCTTCGCCGAGCCGCCGCTGCCGCGCGGCCTGCGTTTCGACCACGCGCTGGAAACCGGCAGCGAGGTCAGCCCGCACTACGACGCCATGCTTGGCAAGCTGATTGCCCATGCGCCCACCCGCCGGGAGGCGATCGACCGCCTGGCCCATGCGCTGGACCAGACCCTGGTGCTGGGCCTGCCGACCAACCGGGCCTTCCTCGCGGCCTGCCTGCGCCACCCCGTGTTCCACGAAGGCGGGGCACTCATCCCCTTCCTGGCCGAAGAAGGTGACACCGTGCGCGCCATGCTGCTGCACCCGCCCGACGCGGTGCTGGCCGGTGTGCTCGCGGCGGTGTTCGGCGCGCAGGCGCCCGCCGCGGCGCTGCCGTGCCCCTTCGCCCGCCCGCTGCGCTGGTTGCACGGCGACCAGGTGCTGGACCTCTCGGTGCAGGAGCTGGGGCAGGGCGCCCTGAGCGTGGCATGGG
>SCVK01000507.1 GCA_004297075.1 Chitinophagaceae bacterium | reverse complement strand
CTTCCAGTGTCTGGTCCTGGTTACGTGTCTGGTCATAATAACCATATTTCCATAAGATGCCGATACCGATCATATTCTGCCTTAATTCAAAGGCGCTGCGCAGGTGAGAGCCAGCGAGGAAACCAAGTCCACCACTGTAAATCTTCAGCGGTTGATGAATAGCAAATTCCATCGAAAAATAAGCGGCTTTTTTGGCATACTCATCGTTGATCTGGTAAGGGACCTGGTAATTACGAAAGTTCATTTAATAGGGGTTTTGTGATTATATAGCGTTGCAAGATAGGCGTATTTTCCTAAAATGTATTTTATACACATTGGTATGTGGGAAACCAGTTTCGTGGGGTATCGCTGCCAGTATCCGGTGAATAAAAAGAAACAAGGGCATGATGATCGTCAGGTGGATTTTTTCTTTTTAGCTGTGCGGGGTTCTCTTTTTTTGATGAAGGTATCATCAAAAAAACATTTGATTCCGCGGTGGTTACCGCAGCTTCCCTGTTCTTTCAGTGTGATCTCATTTCCATCAAAACGAAAATCGATTATGCAGGGATCTCCATTTTCTTTGAATACAGCGGTATTGGCTGATTGCATCGTCATTTCGCCCTTCAATTCACCTGTACAATTGCCTCCGTTTTTTTCAAAATGGATAAAGAACTGGTACACATTTGTTTTTCTGGTATCGCGGATCGAAATAAAATTCTTTTTATCCTGTACATACTCTCCGCTGAATTTGTTCTTTCTGGGCAGTGTATCAATCGGGTTAATGATAGCAGACCGGGAAGGATCTTCGTTGGAATCATTCACAACGATCATGAACTCGCCGGTACTGGTATATACCCAACCGGTGCGGGAGAATTTGAGGCTGTTATCCTTGCCCATTTTCTCTTTGCTGATAAGGAAGGTGGGCTCCCTGTTTATAGAAACAGAGTGCAGGTAATCGTCGTTATTCTTTTCGTTGAGCAGAGATTTGAAAGCCAGGTATTTGTTCTTTTTATCCAGCACAAAAACAGCCAGGTGCGTATTTTTTCTGGGCACGGTCAGGTTTACCAGCAGGTAATTTTCTTTTTCTTTTTCGATAATACCCACCGGATGGATCACCAGTTTTTTAGCATTGTTGGTTACCTGTTTGATGGTGCTGTCCGGCACAAACTGGATCAGGGCTTTGTAGCCGATGGTAACGGTATCCGCTGCTTTGAGCAGGTTCGTATCTGCCACTGTATAAGCTGGGGTGATTTTTGGGAAAGCGGCTATAAAGTCGCTGATCTTTACCGGGGCTTCGCCGGAAAGATCCACTTTTTTATCCTTGCAACCCCAGCCGATGAACAGGAGCAGGAGCCATGGCAGGCATTTCTTCATAACCGAATATTTCGATAAAAATACAGTTTTCGGGGTAAGT
>SCVK01000175.1 GCA_004297075.1 Chitinophagaceae bacterium | reverse complement strand
CATTTCCTCATTGGTTTTCACTGTGCCAAACTTTGCGAAATTCTCTGATACAATTATTTTTTTAGATACAATATTGATCAACTCGGTATTCGGCGTCAATACCCTTTTCTTACCTTTATAATAATAGAAGTATTTGGGATTGTCCACCGATCTTTCATCTAAAGAAGTAATATCTACTTTTTCTGAAAACTTTGTACAAGAAGAAATTGTCGTACATAATAGTAATACAATGGGGATAAATAACAGATGGTGTTTAAACATTTTCATAGAATGCTTTTTGGTTATTAAAAAATAGAGCTTAAAAAGATATTGCTCAAATAGCACAATCATATATTGCTATAATAGTATTGACTAAAAAATGGGGGGAGCGATAGTGGGGGAAGGTTTAAAAATAGAATAAAAAATGAATAAAAAAAATAATTCTTGGCAAAGTAGCCCCATACTTGTTTTAGTAATGAATATTAATACCCTGATAATCAATGATTTAAAATACGGATTAGATACGCAAGCTTATTTAATGCTATCACTCCCACTAGTAACATGGTTGAATAGATATTTCGCAAACTCTAACATGTAGTATTACCACGTGCTTTTAAAATAAGAGATAAAGCAGGCTTTCCCATTGAATTATAGTTTTTCTGGGCAAAGTGTTTACAACAATCTTAATCCCAACCGTATCAGTATGGTCTACAAACAGATTCTAATAAACATGTAAGCTCAGAATTTTATATTCTGAAGATCCAGCACAATAAAAAAACCTATCTCCAGAAAATACTGGTACAACGATAAAAAAAAAGACATCACACAACAAAGGCCACGATAACGTTATCGCGGCCTTTTTGCTTTTACAAGCAGGTTATCGTTATCTTTATACAATGGCAAAGTTGGCATGGCTAACCCTTTCCGGAAGATTGCCTTATTTGAACATTTAAAAAATATCACACATGGCAGAACCCTGGCGCACCGGCAAGGTGATCAAAATCGAAAACGCAATCGAAAACGGATTAACCCGCCGTTTCTGGATACAGGTTCCGGAAGTAGACAATTTTGAATACAAAGCTGGCCAGTTTGTTACCCTCGACCTTCCTATTCATGAGCAAAAAAACAAACGCTGGAGAAGTTATTCCATTGCTTCCGCACCTGATGGCACCAACGTATTTGAACTCGTAATTGTTTTACTGGAAGGCGGCCTGGGGACTACCTATTTATTCAATGAAGTAAAAGTAGGCACCGAATTTCCCCTGCGCGGACCACAAGGTAAGTTTACGTTACCGGAACCGATAGAAGAAGATATTTACTTTATCTGCACCGGCACCGGCATTGCGCCATTCCGTGCGATGGTACATGCAGTGCATAACGAAAAAATTCCTCACCAGAACCTTCACCTGATTTTTGGCTGCCGTAAATTCGGTGATGCCTTATATCTTGATGAATTAAAACAGCTGGAAAAAGACTTACCAGGATTTTTCTTTCATCCCTGTTATTCAAGAGAAGAAACGGTTCCCGAAGGAGCACACAAAGGATATGTACACCCGGTATACGAAGAACTTACCGGCAAAGGATCCAAACCTGCCAAATTTTACTTATGCGGCTGGAAGAATATGATTGATGAAGCCAAACAACGCATTGTGGACCTGGGATATGACAAAAAAGCCATACACCTGGAATTATACGGGTAAAACCTATCGTTCTTTATTTTTCGGCCTTCTGAACCACTTCGGTATCAGGAGGCTTTTTTTGGGAGGTGGTGATATAATAATCGAAAATAGGCTCCCGCTTATACAGCAGTTGATTGATGATGGACATACCTCTCTGGTTCAGCAAAGCTGCATATTCGTTAATATCCAGTTGCACAGGATGCAGCATATCTCCCGGGATCATCTGAAAGATTTTTTTCAAAAAACCATTCCTGTGTGCATCAGTAGAAATGACCAGGTATCCATTGGGCTTTAACGCAGCTACCAGCTTATCATAACAAAGAGCAAGATCCTGCACATGATTGATCACATTCATGCAAAAAACGATATCATACTTTCCTGTTTCATCCAGTTCTTCGAGAGGGATTTTCCTGAACCGGGTCCAGGCAGCTTTTTCAGGTTGAAAATGAGGCAGCAATTCATATTTATCCAGCAATGAATCTATGGCATCTACCTGGTTACCTTCCAATGCAAGAAAAATGCCAGCTGGTCCGCAGCCTGCATCCAGAATCTGAAGATCACTTGTGTGAGGCAGAGAAGCTGCTATTTTTGTCAGCAGTTCCCGCCAATAGCGTTTTTTCCAGTCGAGATAAGCCCCGGCATCTTTGTTTTTGAGGTAACGTTGCCACCATACAAACTCAAGTTTTTGGGCCAGCTTCCATTTCCATTTCATAGCTACGTTTTAGCAGAACAGAGGCAACTAATATTAGAAAACCTGTTCCAGCACAAGATCTTTTACCTTGCTCATTAACACTCTTTCCTGCACCATACTATCTCTGTAGCGGATGGTAACGGTTTTATCTTCTTTGGTCTGATGATCAATGGTTACACAAAAGGGGGTGCCAATCGCATCCTGTCTTCTGTATCGTTTACCGATAGCATCTTTTTCTTCGTAAAAACATTTGAAATAAGGTTTGCACTCATCCATCAGCTCACGTGCCAGTTCCGGCAAACCATCTTTTTTGGTCAATGGCAGAATCGCCAGTTTCATTGGTGCAATCTTTGCCGGGATATGTAATACTACCCGGCTATCCGTACTACCATCTTCTTTGGTAATGGTCTCTTCCTCGTAGGCATTTGCAAGGATCAGCAGAAACATCCTGTCGAGACCGATAGAGGTTTCCACTACATAGGGAACATAGTTCTGGTTGATCTCCGTATCAAAATACTGCATTTTCTTTTTGCTGTACAACTGGTGCTGGGTAAGGTCAAAATCACTTCTTGAGTGAATCCCTTCCACCTCTTTGAATCCGAAAGGAAATTCAAATTCGATATCACAGGCTTCTTTGGCATAATGCGCCAGTTTTACATGATCATGGTAGCGGTATTTCTCTTTTGCAATACCCAGGCTCAGATGCCATTGCAGTCGCGCTTCTTTCCAGTACTGGTACCATTCGCCTTCTGTGCCGGGACGTACAAAAAACTGCATTTCCATCTGCTCAAACTCCCGCATCCGGAAAATGAACTGCCTGGCCACGATCTCATTACGGAAAGCTTTACCGGTTTGTGCAATACCAAACGGGATCTTCATCCGGGCGGTTTTCTGTACATTCAGGAAATTCACAAATATACCCTGTGCCGTTTCGGGACGCAGGTAAATGGTATCGGCATCTTCTGCCACAGAACCCAGTTGGGTAGAGAACATGAGGTTGAATTGGCGGATATCTGTCCAGTTAGCGGTTCCGCTAACCGCACATACGATCTTCTGATCAACCATCAGTTCTTTCAAACCGGCAAAATCTTCTGCGGCCAGTAGGGCATCCATTGAAGCCAGTAAGGTATCGGCCGCCTGGTTTTCGCCTTTTTCCCGCAGCTGATCCGCTTTGGCCTCCAGTAAATGATCTACCCGGTAGCGTTTCTTGCTATCACGGTTATCGATCATCGGATCACTGAAATTATCTACGTGACCGCTCGCTTTCCAGGTAGTAGGGTGCATAAAAATGGCCGCATCAATACCTACGATATTCTCGTGCATCTGGGTCATACTTTTCCACCAGTAATCGCGGATATTCTTTTTCAGTTCACTACCATATGGACCATAGTCGTACACGGCACTTAACCCGTCATAAATCTCACTGCTCGGAAATACAAAGCCATATTCTTTGGCATGCGATATGATCGCCTGAAACTGGTTGTCTTGCTGTATACTCATAACGGCGCAAAAATATGCTTTTAGCCCTGTCGGTAAAAGCCGAACCTTCCTGTTTTTAGGATTTACCGGTAAAAAACAGCTCATTCATCCAAAACTTAGTGGCCGAACCAATAAAAAAATTAGTTTTAGCGCTACTAAAACCAAGCTGCTATGCTCAGAAAACTACTTGCTTTACTGCTGGTTACCGCTGCCCTTCCTCAATGGACAAGCGCCCAGCAGGTAACGGATTATCCAGAAGACTACCTAAGCCCGGCCTTTCATGCCGGCCGGAGAAATGCCGTAAGGGAACAGATGCCTAAAAATTCGGTTGCCATTTTTTTTGCCTCTCAAACCCGTAACCGGTCTAACGATGTAGATTTTATTTACGCCCAGAATAAGAATTTTTATTACCTCACCGGCCTGCAGGAACCCAATGCCATGTTGCTGCTGTTTAAAGAGCCGGTTACAATTAACGATAAAACAGGTACGGAGTTCCTTTTTGTACAACCCCGCAATCCTGCCCGCGAAATGTGGACCGGCAAGATTCTTGGCGTAGATGGTGTGAAAGCCAAACTCCAACCCGAAAATGTATTCACCCACGAACAGTTTACCTATGGCAGTTTCGATTTCAGTAAAGTGGATTCCGTAATGACCAATCTCTACAATGAGAATATCCTATCCAAATATTATGGACGTAGTGGCTTAGATCCTTTGTCCAGAATGGCACAGCTGGTAGACAGCGCCATTACTACCAACAAAAAGCCTAATGCCGTTCGTACCATTGGCACCATCCTGCGTAACCTGCGCGCCATCAAACAACCGGAAGAAATTGCGCTGATAGAGAAAGCGGTGGTGATGAGTACCGAAGGGCACAATGGTGTGATCCGTGCCATCAAACCCGGCATGACGGAGTACCAGGCACAGGCCGTAATGGAATATTATTTCAAGAAAAATGGTGCTGAATATCCCGGTTATCCCAGTATCAATGGTTCTGCAGAGAACAGTTGTGTGCTGCATTACGAAACCAACCAGCGGCTGATGAAAGACGGCGACCTGTTACTGAGCGATTGTGCCGCAGAATATCATGGCTATAGCGCAGATGTTACCCGTACCATTCCGGTAAATGGAAAATTCTCACCCGAGCAGAAGATCATTTATGAACTGGTGCTGGAAGCGCAGGATTCCGCTTTTGTACAATGCAAAGCCGGAAACGCCTCCAACGAACCTCACAAAGCAGCGGTACGTGTGATTACCCGGGGTCTGAAACAGCTGGGGCTGATCAGTACCGATGCAGAAGTCAGAACCTATTTCCCACATGGCACGTCCCACGGACTGGGTCTCGATGTACACGACCCTAATCCTGCAAAACTGGAACCCGGCGCTGTTTTTACAGTAGAACCCGGCATCTATATTGCGCCCGGAAGCAAATGCGATAAAAAATGGTGGAGCATTGGTGTCCGGATTGAAGATGATATCCTGATCACCCCCGATGGCGGGTACCGGAATCTGTCTGCAGGCAGTCCGAGAACCGTAGCCGAAATAGAGAAAATGGCTAAACAGAAGAGTATCTTCAAATAAGCAGTACCCTTTGCATTACATAACAAAGCCGCATAATTCTATGCGGCTTTGTTATGTGGAACAATACCTATCCTACAGTTTTGGTTCTTCCACCGATACAGTAGTATTGGTAAGTACGGGATTATCCTGCACTTGCAGGGAGGCTTTGTTCTCCAGTTCTATCTCCTGTATCCAGACAGCGTATTCAGTAGGAAAAATATTCCGGCCCCGCCGTAAGGTATATACCCTTGTAAAAGAAGCTCCGAAATACAGGATGATAGAAGAATAATACACCCACAATAAAATGATCACCACTGCACCAGCAGCACCATAGGTAGAACTGATATGTGTTTTGGTAAGATAGTACCCGATCACAGACTTACCGATCATGAACAGGAGTGCTGTTACCAGTGAACCAACTGCCACATCCCGCCATTCAATACGCGCATCGGGCAATACTTTAAAAATGGTGGCAAACAGGAAACTAACTGTCAGGAAAGTAATGAACAGGTTGAGGCTATGCACCAGGAACACCGCTGTATCCGGAAACTGCTTTAACAACTCCTGCCCCAGCAGATCAAGCACCGAGTTTACTACCAGCGATACCAGCAGGATAAAACCGAGTACGATGATCATGGAAAAACTCAATACCCGGTTCAGGATCAGTTTAACCCATCCTCTTTTGGGTTTGGCTTTTAAACGCCAGATAAAATTGATAGAATCCTGGATCTCGGCAAACACACCCGTAGCGGCCAGGATCAGGGCAACTACTCCTACTACCGACGCCCAGCTCACATCTCTTGAAACTGTGATGTTCCGGATGATCTGTTCTATCTGCAGGGCCGCATCAGCGCCCACCAGTCCCTGTATATTCTGAAAAATCCTCCCTTCAATCGCGGCTCTCCCATAAAAGATATCGCAGAGACTGATCACTACAATGATGACCGGGGCAATGGCAAACACGGTGTAATAGGCCAAAGCAGCACTCATCTGTAAAGCCTTATGATGCGAAAAATCATGTAGAGACTCTTTACAAACTGCGTAAACACTTATGATATGTCTTTTCATGGCACCTGAATTTACATCATTAAACCACTCACTGTAACTTATCATTCCGAAGATGGCGAGTAGCATCACGGATATTTTTCTTTTCGAAATTCTTTTGCAGCGCTTCTGTTAAATTCACACCTGTCTGGTTGGCCAGACAGATCAATACCCATAATACATCCGCCATCTCATCAGCCATTTCTTTCCCTTTATCAGATTCTTTAAAAGATTGTTCGCCGTACCGGCGCACCATAAGGCGGCTTAGCTCTCCCACTTCTTCCATCAGGATTCCCAGATTGGTCAGCTCAGAAAAATAGCGAACACCTACTGTTTTGATCCAGTTGTCTACCTGTTGCTGGGCTTCATCAATTGTCATATTACATTCATTTAGTTTGATAAAACTTTACCGATCATTTCTTCAACCTTTCTGCAAACCAATGCCACCATAAACCAATTTAATTTTCATGACGGTAGCAATGGATGTTGCTCTTTGTTTCAGTTTTTCTGCATTAATACCCGCAAATAATTCGTCTACCGTTTCTTTGAATACCGTAACCCAACGTTCAAAATGCTCATCTCGGAAGGCAGATAAATGATGTAGACGCTCATGTACATCCAGTACATTGCCCTGGTAAGAACTTTTCTCCAGTAATACCGACTCCCAGAAGTTGACGATCACCGGGATATGTTTGTCCATATCCAGTTTCACCACTTCCGTAAAAAAATGACCGATCACCTGATCCAGTAATACTTTGCCATAAAAATTGACCATCAGCAGCTCAAGATCTGTTCGGTTTTCTATGTCGGGCATGGAGTAATGATTGAATGATTGATTGAGTGAATGAGTGAATGTTTTTATCTGTTTAGCTGGAAGATTATTCTTTGTTTTTCGAGTCGATGATAATGGTTACCGGGCCATCGTTCAATAAACGAATTTTCATGTCTGCGCCGAATATGCCGGTCTGGATTTTTTTGCCCAGATCGGTTTCCAGCTGGCGGATCATTTCTTCGTACATCGGTATAGCAATAGCCGGTTTGGAAGCTTTGCTATAAGATGGGCGGTTCCCTTTTTTGGTAGTTGCGTGCAGTGTAAACTGGCTCACCAGCAGGATATCTCCATCCACTTCTTTGATACCCAGGTTCATCACACCCGCTGCATCATTAAATATGCGGAGGTTCACGATCCTGTTGCTGAGCCATTGAATATCCTCCGCTGTATCCGCATCCTCAATGCCTACCAATACCAGCAAACCCTGTCCAATCGCTCCTGTAACAGCACCTTCCACGGTTACAGATGCCTCGCTTACCCTTTGTAACACAATTCTCATTTTCCTTTAACAGTTTTTATCCGAACTTTAGTGTAATGAAGGTAGACATTACAACGGAGATTTTGTTCCAGACAGCCAGAAGTGGGGGTAAAGGAGGACAAAATGTAAACAAGGTAGAGACCATGGTAGAAGGTCGTTGGCCCGTGAACGATTCGCAGTTGTTTTCAGAAGAACAGAAACAAAGGATCCGCGAAAAACTGGCCAATAAGATCACAGATGATGGTGTATTGCTGGTAAAATCGCAGACGGAGAGATCGCAGTTGGGTAATAAAGCGGAAGTGATCCGCAAAATGAACCAGTTGGTAACAGCCGCTTTGGTAAAACAGAAAATCAGGCGTCCCACCAAACCCACCCGGGCCGC
>SCVK01000174.1 GCA_004297075.1 Chitinophagaceae bacterium | reverse complement strand
TGCGAAGGGAAGGTGTACATTTTTCCTGATACCTCTCCGTTAGCTATTCCCTGTTCCCATTATTAACTTTTTAAAGCAAAAAACATGAAAAAGTTTTTGGGAACAACGATGTTGACATTACTGACCATCATCGCCCTTGCACAAACCGGTAAGCGCCTGCTACAGGGCACCGTAAGAGAAAACAATGCACAAACTCCGGTAGCCGGGGCCTCTGTAAGACTGGGTAACCGGCAAACCCTGACCAACGAAAAGGGACAATTCAGTTTCGAGCGTACCGCGGGCGGACAATACGAATTAACCGTAAACAGCCTCGGTTTTGCCGTATATAGCCAACTTGTTACGGTAGCAGCCACAGACCTGCAACTTGACATCCGCTTAACGGCCACCAGTCTTTACCTGCAACCCCTGGAAGTAAAATCGCTGCGGGCCTCAGACCGGGCACCGTTTGCGAAAGCCAACCTGACCAAGGAGCAGATTACGAAAAATAACCTGGGGCAGGACATTCCTTTTCTTCTGGACCAAACCCCTTCCGTAGTAGTAAATTCTGATGCAGGTAATGGTGTAGGTTATACCGGCATCCGCATCCGCGGCAGCGATGCCACAAGGGTGAATGTGACCCTGAACGGCATTCCTTATAACGATGCAGAAAGCATGGGTACCTATTTTGTAGACCTGCCCGATTTTGCCTCTTCGGTAAACAGTATCCAGGTACAAAGAGGCGTAGGTACTTCTTCCAATGGCGCCGGTGCTTTTGGCGGCACCATCAACCTCGCTACCAACGAATACAATGAGAAAGCCTATGGTGAGCTGAACAACAGTTTCGGTTCTTTCAACACCTGGAAAAATACATTGAAAGCGGGTACCGGTTTAATTGACGGGCATTTTACGGTAGATGCCAGGCTGAGCCGGATCAACAGCGATGGTTATATACAACGGGCAAAAAGTGACCTGCAATCATTTTATGTGAGTTCGGCCTATCTCACTAAAAAATCATCCCTTCGGCTGAATATCTTTTCCGGTAAAGAAAAGACCTACCAGGCATGGTATGGTGTACCGGAGAACCTGCTTGGTACCGACCGAACCAATAACCCGGCGGGCACAGAAAAAACGGGCGCACCTTACGATAACCAGACAGATAATTATACACAAACCCATTACCAGTTATTCTTCAACCATTCCATCAACAGCAAATGGTCTTTGAATACGGCCGCGTTTTTAACAAGGGGAAAAGGGTATTACGAAGAATACAAAGCCGATCAGTCTTATGCCAAATATGGCTTACCCAATGTAATAGTGGGTGGCACTACTGTTAGCAAAACAGACCTGGTAAGGCAGCGCTGGTTGGATAATTATTTTTATGGACAGATCGCTTCCCTGCAATATAAAAACGGTAAGGATGAACTCACTTTGGGTGGTGGCTGGACCAAGTACGATGGACATCATTTCGGCAATATAAGCTGGATGCAAACAGGTACCGTTTCAAAAGACTATCGCTATTACAATTACCCGGCTACCAAAACCGATGTGAATATTTATACGAAGTGGCAGCACCAGTTAAGCACACATTGGGTAAGTTTTGCCGATCTGC
Organism: Chitinophagaceae bacterium; assembly: GCA_004297075.1. Classification (GTDB taxonomy): domain Bacteria; phylum Bacteroidota; class Bacteroidia; order Chitinophagales; family Chitinophagaceae; genus Sediminibacterium. The sequence continues at coordinate 398 of SCVK01000174.1, read as the reverse complement.
AGTACCGCCATGTAACTCACGATATGAAAGGTTTCCAGGGCAACCCTACGTTGTTTGTGAACAGAAGTTTCGACTTCCTCAATCCCAAAGCGGGCATTACCTATACCAACAATGGCTGGCAGGCTTTCTTCAGTTATGCACTGGCACACAAGGAACCTAACCGGGATGATTTTCAGGCAGGCGTAAAAAGTCAGCCGAAAGCAGAAACCCTGCACGATATAGAACTGGGTGTTGAAAAAAGAAACAGCCGCTTTCATGCCGGGGCCAATATCTATTACATGTATTACTATAACCAGCTGGTCTTAACCGGACAGATCAACGATGTGGGATCGTATACACGCATCAACATCCCGCACAGTTATCGTTTGGGAATTGAGTTGCAGGCAGGAGCCGTACTG
>SCVK01000173.1 GCA_004297075.1 Chitinophagaceae bacterium | reverse complement strand
CCTGACGTTATTCCATACTCGCTGCAATCATTTCTGCCACATCCAGCACGGCCACTTCATTTTCTTTTTCGCGGTTCTTGACACCATCCGTCATCATGGTATTACAGAACGGACAGGCAGAGGCAATAAAAGCGGCACCGGTGGCCAGTGCTTCATCGGTACGTTCAATATTAATGCGTTTATCGCCGGGTTCATCTTCTTTGAACATCTGGGCGCCTCCCGCACCACAGCAGAGGCCATTGCTGCGGCAGCGTTTCATTTCTACCAGTTCGGCATCCAGTGCTTCCAGCACTTTACGCGGGGCTTCGTAAATATCATTGGCACGACCCAGGTAACAGCTGTCGTGGTAAGAGATTCTTTTACCCTTGAAACTGCCACCTTCTTTCAGTTTTATTTTTCCTTCATCAATCAGTTGCTGCAGCAGGGTAGTGTGGTGAATTACTTCATAGTGGCCACCCAGTTCAGGATATTCGTTTTTCAGCGTATTGAAACAATGCGGACAGGTAGTCACGATCTTTTTTATACCATACCCATTCAGCACCTGTATGTTCTGGTAGGCCATCATCTGAAAAAGGAACTCATTACCTGCACGTCGGGCCGGATCGCCGGTACAGGCTTCTTCTTTGCCGAGGATGGCATATTTATAACCCACTTTATCCAGGATGGTGGCAAATGCCTTGGTGATCTTTTGGGCACGCTGGTCAAAACTGCCGGCACAACCCACCCAGAAAAGAATATCCGGTGTTTCGCCGCTTGCCATCATCTCAGCCATGGTATTCACTTTCATATCCCAAAGTTTATACGAATGTACTGGAAAAATGAATAGCAGAAAGGAGCAGGTGAACGGACGAACAGATGAATATTGAACAAGGAACAGATGATCGGAGTTAACTGTTCCTTGCTCGTCTGTTCCTTGTTCCTCTGTTCGTCCGTTCATCTGTTCCCCGGTTCCCATTCTTATCGTACTTTCATTCCAATGATCTACATTCTTTTCGTCGGTTTTCTGGTCAGTTTTCTCGGGCAGTTGCCCCTGGGAAATATGAGCTTTACTGCTACACAGATCTGTTTGCAGGAGGGGTTTAAGCAGGCATGGTTATATGCCGTGGGAGTGGCTATGGTAGAAATGATTTACCTGCGCTTTGCTTTAACCGGTATGGATTGGGTGGTAAAACACCGGATATGGTTTCTGGGATTGGGTTGGGTAACGGTGGTGATGTTCCTCGTATTGGGTGTGCTGGCATTCCGGGTGGCACAAAAACAGGAAACAGAAAAAAAAGCATTGCTGCTGAATAATAAGCTAAACCGTTTTTTACTGGGACTGATGATGAGTGCCCTCAATCCTGTTCAGATTCCTTTCTGGTTTCTGTGGACATCCACTTTTATACAAACCAAAGTACTACCGGTAGCCACAATCCCTTTTAACCTGTTCACGGTTGGGGCAGGTGTGGGAACGCTTTCCGGACTGGCCGTTTATATCCATGGCGGAAACTGGCTTGTAACGCGCATGAAAACCAGCAATAAAACGCTGAATAAGATCATGGGGATCATTTTCTTTATTACAGCATTGATACAGTTATACCGCATGATCTGGAAACCGTTTATCTAAGAAGTGGATACAGTTTTTCGTTTAATCAACGATCAATAACACACAGCCTTCTTTAGAATAGGTTCTGTGCGCATCGCTGTCATCGCCCACTGTATAGATCAGCCCTTTCTGCAAAATATGTTTGCTGCCATTGGCCAGTTCGGTTTCCATGGCTCCTTCGATGCAGTAAATGATATGTCCTTTGCTGCACCAATGGTCAGCGAGGTATTCCGGCGAATACGTAACCTGCCTGATCCTCACTTCATCCCGGAAAAAAGTTCTCCACTCAGCACGGCCAGTAATACCCGGTTTGATCTCAGGAGTAATGTCTGCGAAATCAGTGATGGAAAAAGGAAAGGGAGAGAATTTCATAGGATTTATTGATTGGTGTGTAATAACTTTTGAACAGATGAACAGAGGAGCAAGGAACAGACGAACAGATGATCCGAGAACATAGAACGTAGAACAAAGAACAGTTAACTCCGATCATCTGTTCCTTGTTCGATATTCATCTGTTCATCTGTTCCCTACCTCATTTCATTTCTACCGCCCATTGATCCCTGTCATCGGGAGAGAATTTCCAGGGGGCGAAATTGTTTTCGATATTGCTGAAAGTGCCGTTCCACTCCTGCGGAGCATTGCTTTCTTCCATGATGAGTGACCGCCTTAATTCGATGATGATATCGAGCGGGGAAATACTGACGGGGCAGGCTTCCACACAGGCATTACAGGTGGTGCAGGCACGGAGTTCTTCCACACTGATATAATTGTGCAGCAGTGATTTATTGTCGGCTACAAAAGTTTTGTGCTGGTTGATGTTTTTGCCTACTTCTTCCAGCCGGTCGCGGGTAGACATCATGATCTTTCGCGGACTTAACAGTTTGCCGGTCATGTTTGCAGGGCAGGCAGTGGAGCAACGTCCGCACTCGGTACAGCTGTAAGCATCCAGCAGGTTTTTCCAGCTCAGTTCAAAAACATCTTTTGCACCAAAATGGGCAGGCGGTGCCGCATCGGCTGGGGCGGTCTCGGGTTGCATGGCATACAATACTTCGTTCTGCACAGCGGGCATATTTTTCATCTTGCCATTGGGTTCCAGGCGGGCATAGTAAGCATTGGGGAAAGCCAGCATAATATGCAGGTGTTTGGAATAAGGCAGGTAATTCAGGAAAGCGAAAATGCCGGCAATATGTAACCACCAGCAGCTTCGCTCCAGTACTACCAGGCTGCTGTCGGACATACCGTTGAACAAAGAACTGAGCCAGCCGGAGATATAAAAAGCACCGGTTGGCAGATAGTGTTCGTTGCCTCTCGACTGTAATGTCTGATCAGCTGCATTCATGATCAGGAACAAAGACATCAGCACGATTTCTGTGAACAGGATATAGTTGGCATCTGATCTGGGCCAGCCATTCAGGTCTTTGCTCAGGAAGCGTTTCAGTTTCAGTATATTTCTTCTGCTCAGAAATGCGACACAGACCAGTAAAACACCCAGTGCCAGGAATTCGAAAGCATTGATAAGCCAGTTATACAAACCGCCGAGAAAAGGGGCAAACAACCGGTGAGTGCCCAGTATGCCATCCAATACAATTTCTAATACTTCCAGGTTGATGATGATGAAACCGGCATAGATCACAAAATGCATCACCGCTACCAGCGGGTTATGGAACATCTTTTTCTGACCCAGTGCCAGTAACAGCAGGTTTCTCCAGCGTTTGGCCGGCTGGTCGGTCAGGTTTTCATCTTTGCCCAACAGAATATTTCGTCTGATTTCGCCTGCTTTTTTGGCAAATAACCCAACTGCTATGGCCGAAAGGACCAGAAACAGTATTTGCGGTAGATAATGCATAGAGATCGGTTATTTTGCTAAGATAAGATTTTGACCAGTTGGAAAGGGGATTGCGGGTTGTTTTATTGTTGTTACTTTTGATCAT
>SCVK01000172.1 GCA_004297075.1 Chitinophagaceae bacterium | reverse complement strand
TCTCAGTAAAATAGAATCGGGTAAACTCTCCCTTCATCCTGTATTACTGCAGGTAGATGAAGTAGTCAGGAAAATTGTACAGGAGCTGTATAGTCCATGGCAGGATGGCCGGAGCCTGCAGTTCTCCGTAAAAGGAGAGCCCGTAAAAACACAAGCGGATGAGTTAATGCTCACCCACATTATCAGTAATCTTATCACCAATGCTTTCAAATATTCAACGGGTGCCAAAGCCCCTTGCCTGCGGTTACGGTTTACAAAGAAAGGGTGGAGCCTGTTGGTAGTAGATAGTGGAATCGGAATCCCGGAAACCCAGCACAACAAGATTTTTCAGCCTTTTGTAAGAGGTTCTAATGTGGGTGCAGTTTCCGGCACGGGATTCGGATTGATGATTGTTGACCTGTTTGTAAAAAAGAGTAAAGGCAGACTGATGATGAGAAGTGCAGAGAACAAGGGAGCGGCTTTTCTTATTCGTTTCAGATATTAAATACACCTATTCAGATTATGGAAAAGATTCTATTAGTGGAAGATGAAGTGATTATCCGTGCTTCGATTGCCGAGATACTCCGGCATTACGAGTATGAGGTTGTTGTTGCCGAAAACGGGAAACAGGGGTTAATCAAAGCGCTCGCTGAAAAGCCGGATCTGATTGTGTGTGATGTGATGATGCCGGAAATGGATGGTTTTGAAATGCTGTCCGAACTGCGGAAGCAAACAGGTTTTGATACCCCCTTCATTTTCCTCACAGCCAAAGTGCAGTCTGATGATATAAGGGAAGGGATGAATCTGGGCGCGGATGATTATATTTTTAAACCTTTCAAGAGTGCAGACCTCGTTAAAGCGATTGAAACCCGGTTGGATAAAAGGAGGCAGGTGCTTGTAAAGATTACTGAAAAAACCCGGGAACTTGAAAATGTAATCAGACTCATGATTGGTCATGAATTCAATACGCCCATGAACGGTATTAAAGCGATGTCTGAATTCATTCACCAGAATGTGGAGAAATACAATGATGCAGAATTACTTGAGTTCAGTAACTATCTCTCTGTAAGCGCAGCCAGGCTTCAGGCTACTTTTGAAAAAGTACGTAAAGTATTTGAAATAAAGGAATTTGATAAACAGGATGCTGCCGATGAAAAATGTCCGATGGTAACAAATACCATTGTTCAGATAACCAGGTCACTGGCGGAGAAGGCGGGAAGACTCCATGACCTTGTAATAGGTAATCTGGGTGATATGGATTTGCCCATAAAATCCAATCTGTTATTTACGGCTTTATATGAGATCATTGAGAATGCCTTTAAATTTTCGAAGATGGGAACCGAAGTGCTGATAGAAGCCCATCGATCGGCTAATACCTACGAAATCAGTGTTACGGATCGGGGTGATACCATTACGGCAGAAGAATTGACTTCCTATAAATCCTTCAAGCAATTCGACCGCTCAAAATATGAGCAACAGGGATTAGGGGCTGGATTGGCATTGACCATCAGTATTCTTGAAAAATATGATGCTACAATTTCATTCACCAATAACTCACCCAATGGTATTAAAGCAGGTTTGATTTTTAAAATTTAACTGTATGAACCAACATAAAAATACTACTATTCTGATAGTTGAAGATGACTTTGCACTGAGGGAAACACTAGCTGATATACTTTCCGGTTATCACCATGTTATTGGATCAGATAATGGGGCAGAAGCATTGGAAATCTTGCAAAACTGTAAACCAGACCTGTTACTGCTGGATGTGATGCTGCCTTTTCCGCTGGATGGTTTTTCTGTTTTGCGGGTGTTAAAGAACGATCCGGTACTTTCTCTGATACCGGTAATTCTTATGTCGGGTATTAAAACGGAGCAGACAATTCTGGAAGGATTGAAAATGGGGGCAAATGATTATATCGTAAAACCATTCCGGTCGGCTGAGCTTTTGCTCAAATGTAACAACCTGATCAACATGCGTTTGAAAATAGAACAGAAAGTGGAAAGAGAAATGTTTATTAAAACTCCGCAGGTATTCCAGTTCGACATAGAGTCTGAGTTTAAACAGAAGTTTGAAAATATTACGAGGGCGATGGTGGAGGGATCCGATTTTACGGTGCCTAATATTGCCAGTAAAATGCTTATGAGTATTTCTACCCTGGAAAGATGGACCAAGAAGATTTATAACATGACACCTAAACAGTATATTCAGCATACCAAACTTACAACAGCGGAGATATACCTTCGTCAGCGTTTGACCAGTGTAAATGAGATAGCGTATACACTTGGGTTCAGCTCTGTTTCTTATTTCTGTCTGTCGTTTAAAAAGAAATATGGGAAAACACCGAAAGCCTATATGCGCTTTCCTGCAAAGGCAGAACCGGTTATAATGCATTCGTAAATGGGAGCAGGGATAAGCAGTGGTATTTCCGTTTGAGGAACTTTAAAAACGAATACTACTTTGGTTGAATGGGAGACCCCACCCTTTTTTATAAAATTACCACAATACTTCCTGCCATTAAAAAAGCGCCGTGAACGGGTTCAGGCGCTTTGCAAAGAGGTGTGAAATATTCCATTATTTCTTCAGGTAAGCTTTTACTCTGTTGTGTAAACCTTCGCTCAATGGAACTACCGGTAAACGAACCGTGTTGCTGATCCATCCTTTTTCTGCCATAAAAGCTTTTACACCGGCCGGGTTGTTTTCTGCAAACATCAGGTCGTACGCTTCGATCAGTGTATCGTTCATCGTTTTGGCAGCAGCAAAATCCTTTTTCAGGCAGAAGCGGACCATAGTTGAGAACTCGGCAGGAAAAGCGTTGGCGGCTACACTGATCACCCCCTGCATACCACAGGCAATGAGGGGAAGCGCCAGTGCATCATCTCCGCTGACGAGTAAAAAATCATCGGGCATATCGCGCAGCAATTGCATGCATTGGGCCATATCGCCACTGGCTTCCTTCATTCCCGCAATATTGGGTAACTGTGCCAGGCGTAAAGTGGTTTCTGCGGTCATATTCCTGCCTGTACGGCCCGGAACATTGTATAACAGGATGGGTTTGGGCGATTCTGCTGCCAGGGCCTTATAATGCTGGTAAATGCCTTCCTGCGAAGGTTTGTTGTAATTGGGAGAGGCACTCAGTACCGCAGCAGCTTTATCCAAAGGAAATTTATGCAGATCATTGATGAGTTCTGCCGTATTGTTTCCGCCAATACCCACCACAACGGGTACCCGGCCGGCTGCTCTCTCAAAAGTATATTGGGCAATGTCCCGTTTTTCCTGTTTATCCAGCGTAGGGGTTTCACCAGTAGTTCCTAAGGTAACGAGGTATTCAACCCCGTCCTTGATCATGGTATCGATCACATTCCCCAGCGAATCAAAATCCACTTTCAGATCGGCTGTAAAAGGTGTAACCAGCGCTACCCCCGTTCCCTGCAGTTGTTGACGTAAAGACATTATTGGTTGATTCGTTTATTGGTTTATTGGTATTGGCGGATGACGGATTTCAGATTAAGAACTCCAGACTCCAGACTCCAAACTCCTAACTATTCACTCCTCCAACTGTTTTGCCGTTCTCTTCCCAGAATCCCATTTTGCCATACTTTTCAATACGGTCGTTGATGCGCTGGTGCGGGTCCTTGTCTTTAACCTCGCTTAAGGCACGCAGAATATAGGTTTTAAGAATAGCGGAAGATTCGGCATAATCCCAATGGGCACCGCCTAAGGGTTCATGTACGATCTCATCTACCAGACCAAAACCTTTCATGTCGGAAGCCGTGAGCCGTAATTGCTCGGCAGCCACTTCTTTTTTATCCCAGCTGCGCCATAAGATGGAACTGCAGCTTTCGGGAGAGATCACGGTGTACCAGGTGTTCTCCATCATTAATACCTTATCGCCCACACCAATACCAAGGGCACCACCACTGGCACCTTCGCCAATGATCACGATGATCACGGGTACTTTCAGGCGGATCATTTCATAGATATTCCTGGCAATGGCTTCTCCCTGTCCACGTTCTTCTGCTTCCAGGCCGGGGTAGGCACCGGGCGTATCTATGAGGCAAACAACCGGTTTATTGAATTTTTCGGCCAGTTTCATCAGTCGCAGGGCCTTGCGGTAGCCTTCCGGGTTAGCCATCCCGAAATTACGCAGCTGGCGGGCCTTGGTGTTGATTCCCTTTTGCTGGCCAATCACCATCACGGTTTCTCCATCCAACTGGGCAAAACCACCCACCATGGCTTTGTCATCTTTGAAATTACGGTCACCATGCAACTGTACAAAGTTGGTACACATATTAGTAATATGCTTCATGGTATAGGGCCTGTCGGGGTGGCG
>SCVK01000171.1 GCA_004297075.1 Chitinophagaceae bacterium | reverse complement strand
GCAATTATACTTACCGGACAGGCTTCAGCATCAGCCGCCAGATCAAATTCATGAAACTGGAACTCTCTTTTGATCCCAGGATCAGCGGCGGCAGGAATGTCAGTTTTGTAAACGGGAGGGAGAATATTACCCAAAGCATCCGTCCTTCGGCCGGCATCGGGGTACGCAGGTGGATAGAGAAAAAAATGTCACTGTATCTTGAGTATGGCGCCGGTTTTAATCATTCCACTTCTTCCATCAACCCACAGGCCATTACGGAATACTGGACGCAGAATGTTGACATTTATTTCGATTACAAATTCAAACATGGATGGAGCTTCAATACCAATTACAGTTATAATTACCGGCAGAAACTATCTCCAACAGACCGAAGCAATAACGCAATGATCTGGAACGCATCCATTGAAAAGAAACTCTTCAAAAAAACAGATATCACTGCCATTCTCAGCATGAATGATATCCTGAACCAGCGAATCGGGTTTAACAGGGATATCAGCAGCAACTATGTTTCAGAAAACACGTACACCACCATTCAGCGGTATACCCTTTTATCACTCAGGTGGAAATTCAACAAAAACAGAAAAACTTCAGAATATGATGATTAAACAAATATTCACAGGCTTGTTACGGTCCGCTATCTGTATGCTATTACTGCTGATAGCTGTGGCAGCCCGGTCGCAGGCGCAGTTTATTACGGCAGGTAAGATCGAGTTTGAGAAAAAAATAAATATCCATAAAGAGATCGAGGATGACCATTGGCTGGATAATGTAAAAGACAAAATACCCAAATTCAGAACCTCTTTACACAATCTTTATTTCAAAGATGGTAAAACATTATTCGAAAAAGGCACCGATGTGTATGAGAAAATCCCATTCATGAGTGATGACCGGAGTGTGGATGATATTATTTATTCAGACCTTACACAAGGCATCTTCTCCAAAAAACAAAGTGTATTTGATGAAACCTTCCTGATCAATGATTCCATCAGGCAGGTGAAATGGCAAATGACCAATGACCTGAGAGATATTGCGGGCTTCGAATGTCATAAAGCCGTGGGAAAGATCCTGGACTCGGTGTATATCATCGCATTTTATACAGACCAGATCCCGGTACCCGGCGGACCACTTTCGTATACAAATCTCCCGGGAATGATCTTGGGACTGGCTATCCCACGAAACAACCTCACCATTTTTGCTACAAAAGTAGAACTGACGGAACCCAAACCCGAAAAATTAGTGCCTCCCACCGGGAAGATGAAAAAAACGGACTACAAAGGATTGGTCATTACCTTACAAAAAGCGCTCAGCGATTGGGGTAGTTATGGGCGTAGATATATTCTCAGCTCGCTATTGTAAAAGTTCCTTTCAGAATACAATAACATTGGCAGCGGATTATTCTCCTTCGCTCACCAGCTGGATCCCTGTTTTGGTGAAAGCGATTTTATGTTGTTTGTATAAATTACCGGTGGTCATCTTAAAGGTCTTTTTACTCATTCCAAAGAAATCGTAAATTTCCTGCGGGTCCGATTTATCGTGGTATGGCAGGTAACCGTGGTTCTCCTGCAGCAACCGAAGGATCTTGCCCGTTTCATCCTCCACTTTCTGGAAACCGGGTTTGCCCAGCACCACATCCATTTTATGATCGGGACGGATCGTCTTTACAAAACCTTTCAGTTTATCGCCGATATGTAGGGTGGTAAACACTTCGTTGCTATGTAAGATGGCAGTATGTTGGTTATTCACGATCATCACATAACCCAGTTCAGACTGGCGGTATACCAGCAGGTCTACCATGTCCATTTCTTTCACGGTGAGTTCGTCGTTGCTTAACAGGGCTTCCAGCTTTTCTGTGGCAGCCACCCTTCCGGTCTGCTCATCGATATACAGTTTCACGAGGTATTCAGCACCTTCGCGCATGCCACCCAGTTGTTTGGTTTTGGGAACAAAGAGATCCTTCATCAAACCCCAGTCCAGAAAAGCCCCCTGGCCGGTTACCGAAACACATTTCAGGGTAGCGATCTCGCCTACCACCGCTTTGGCTTTCTGTGTGGTGGCGATCAGGCGGTTATCAGAATCATGGTATACAAATACTTCCAGTTCATCGCCTACCCGAAGGGTGCGCGGTGCAAAACGTTTGGGCAACAGAATGCCCTCCCCGCCATCTTCGAGGTAAAATCCAAAATCAACTTTGCGGCTTACTTTGAGGGTATTGTATTGTCCAACTTGTACTGGTTGCATAGGTAGGTTGTTCCGTCTGTGCAAAGATACAATTATTTGCGGGAGTGGTTTTTGGGGGCCTCTTTAGCTGGGATGTTTATATGTTAGCAACTTTCAAACCGCCGCAAACAAAGCATTTGATATTTTGCGGTCAATATGATCCGGACTCACAAAATTATCCTCCTGATAGGCTGTTTTTTTACAGCGGTTCCGCTGTTTTCGCAACAGGTCAATGGCCATTGGTACGGTATTGGTAAAATGCAGGCCACCAGCAACTACCACCAGTATCTGTCTGAACTGGTACTTCGGCAAAAGGGTAAACAGGTTTGGGGCGAGCTGGATTATTATTTCAGAGATAGCCTGGTAAAGGTACCCATCAAGGGAAGTTTTGACCCGGTTAGCCGTAAATTATCCATTCTCCCCTTTTCCATGATCTATTTCCGTTCGCCCAGCGCCCGTAATAGCATTGATGTAAACCTTTCGGGAAATTTTACTTTACTGGTATCTAAAGCCGAATCTGTATTAACCGGCAGCCTGGTACCCGATGCGGATCATAAATATACCGTTCCGGAGATTAATTACCGGTTTACCCGCTCAGATGATACCACCGACCTTGTAATGGTGAACGAGGAACCCGTAACACAGAAGCCGTTAGTGATGGCAACCGAGCCTGCACCACAGCCTGAACCCATCGATGATTTTACAAAAAGAACAAAAGTATATACCAAAGAACTGGAGCTCGAAAATCCCTCTATCCGGCTGGAGATTTACGACAACGGAGAGATTGATGGCGATATGATTTCGCTCTATCTTAACGATAAACTGGTATTACCCAAAGTATCCCTCACACATAAAGCCGTGAGACTCACCATCGATCTCGATCCCTCATTACCCTTTAACGAACTGAGTATGTTTGCGGAGAACCTGGGCACCAAACCACCCAATACCGCCGCATTGATCGTATACGATGGCAAAACCCGCTACGAAACCCTCTTAAGCAGCGACCTGCGTAAAAGCGCCACTTTAAAGTTGAAGAAAAAAGAATAGCAACTACCCCGGAAATCACCTCTGTGTACCTCTGTCACTCAGTGGCCTCCGTGTTGAAAAGAAGAAGGATTATACGATAGTGGTATTTCTCAACACAGAGACACAGAGACCGGGGGTTTCACAGAGAAGAGAAAGTATAGTGGTCTACTGATCACTGATCAGTTCTGCATTCAGTTTTTTGGCCAGCCCCTGGGCACCCCAGCGCATCACCACATCATGATTATAATTAAAAACAGGTTTTAGCAGGAAAGCGAAATAATTCATCCAGGCTTTGTTGGTAAAAACAGTCCAGTGGTATTCTATATAGGTTATACCTGCTCTCTCCTCAAAAAACCATTCGCCCTCTCCTTCCAGTTCGCCATAGGCTTTGCCCTTCAGGTAACGGTATTGTTCCAGTCCGGTCAGTTCCATATGAAAAGCCAATTGATAAGGCAGTATACTTCGCCACTGGTAAACACGTACACTGCCAATGCCGGATACATCTCCTTTTTTCTCTTCGCTAACCGCTACCACCCCTTTCCACCAATGGGGCCAGTTAAGCGAATCCTCAATCACATTCCATACTTGCGGCAAAGGTGCTTTGATCTGCCATCGGGTAACGAATGCATACTGTGTAGCCATGAACCGTTTTTAGATAGATATACGTTACACAAGGCAAAAAGGTTTACCCAAACAATTCTGGTTGTCCCTTGTCATCCCGGTGTTTTTGTTCCCACTGCATTTCAATGGTCTTATTGTAATCGGTCAGCTTGGCACCTACTGCTTTCCAGCCCATCACTTCTACCATTTTGGCCACTTTGAATTTGGCTTTGCGGATGGTTTGTCCACGACCCGATTGCACTTCCAGTATGGGTTCCGGTTCTGTTGTCACCGCTTCCAGTCGGTTACCCTCTCCTTCTTTGATGAAGGCGAACTGCGTTTTCAGCGTAGTAGTTTCAATTTTGAAGCGTTTGATATTATACTGTTGTTTATCTGCATCAAGATACACAGCAGAAATGATTTTTTCCGGATCAAATTTCTCGATCAGCGCAATCTTATCGGGTTCAAAACGCTGGGTCAGTTCCGTATCTGTTAATTCGTAAGAACCATCGTGGTAAAACACAATGATCTTCTCGTCTTCAAAGCTGCCCAGGTATTGTCCTTTCTCTTCGGCATTCAACCTGCCAAACTTATCATCGAACCATAATTTTCTGCCTGCCAGGGTACTTCTTCCGGCTTCTTTCAGTTTTACGGTTTTGATCGGGTACTTGGTTACCTGGTTACCCATACTGCTCCGGCCCTTGATCTCCAACTCTTCAAAAAAGAAATCGAGCTCCTTGATGCGGGCAGAACAATTGGGACTCAAAATGATCTTCACCACTTCGGCTTCCCCATTCAGGTTGGCAGTAAAATAATGCACTTTGCTTTTTTCCGTGCCCTTGGTCAGGTCATATTCTTTTTCGCGGGTAACACCGGTTACATTAAAACGCTTGGCATAACTCACGCCCGATTTCCCGTCGAGGTAAATCATATTATACGTGGTACGCTCATCATTTTTCTGGAACACCGCCGCATGAATGATGTCTTTGCCAATGAATACCTTATCAGACACTTTCACCACTTTCATGGTACCGCCTTTGGTAAAAGCGATAATATCATCGTAATCGGAACACTCGCAGAGAAATTCGTCCTTCTTCAGACCGGTACCGATAAATCCTTCGGCACGGTTCAGGTATAATTTGGTATTGGCAATGGCCACATGTTTAACCTGGATGGTATCAAACTCTTTGATCTCTGTTTTACGTTCCCTGCCTTTGCCGAATTTCTTTAACAGCATGTCAAAATAAGCCACTGCAAAATCTGTCAGGTTCTCCAGGTCAAATTTCACCTGTTTGATCTCTGCTTCAATGGATTTGATCTGCTCATTCAGCTCATTGATATCAAGGCGATAGATGCGGCGAACGGGTTTTTCTGTCAGCTTCAGGATATCTTCCCTTTCAATGGCCCGCTTCAGTTTTTTCTTAAAGGGAGTAAACGCTTTATCAATGGCTTCGATCACGGCATCCCAGGTAGCATGTTTCTGCTCCAGTTCCTTGTAAATCTTTTCTTCAAAGAAGATCTTCTCCAGCGAAGTATAATGCCATTTGTCTTCCAGTTCGGCCAGTTTGATCTCCAGCTCTTTTTTCAGCAGGGCCTTGGTATTTTCGGTAGACACCGTCAGTAACTCATGCGCCGTCAGAAAATGCGGTTTGTTATTCACGATCACGCAGGCATTGGGAGAAATGCTTACTTCACAATCGGTGAAAGCATATAACGCATCAATGGTAATATCAGGCGAAATACCCGGCGCCAGGTCTATCTGGATCTCTACCGCCGCCGCCGTTACATCCGTAACTTTTTTGATCTTGATCTTTCCCTGGTCGTTGGCCTTGGTAATACTCTCCATCAGTTGTGTGGTAGTAACCCCATAAGGCACATCGCGGATCACGAGGGTTTTCTTGTCCAACTCTTCTACATGTGCCCTTACCCTTACTTTACCGCCGCGTTTTCCATCATTGTAATTGGCCACATCTATCATACCCGCCGTCTGAAAATCGGGGTACAGTTCAAATTTCTTACCACGCAAACATTTGATCGAAGCCTCGATCAGTTCGCAGAAATTATGGGGTAAGATTTTGGTCGATAATCCCACCGCAATCCCATCGGCACCCTGTGCCAGCAGTAACGGAAATTTCATAGGCAGTGTTACCGGCTCGTTTTTACGGCCATCATAACTCAGCTGCCATTCGGTGGTTTTGTGGTTAAACGCTACTTCCAGCGCAAACTTTGATAAACGCGCTTCAATGTATCGGGAAGCGGCGGCTTCATCACCCGTTCTTACATCTCCCCAGTTACCCTGGGTTTCTATCAGTAAATCTTTTTGTCCCAGGTTCACCAGTGCATCACCAATACTGGCATCGCCATGCGGGTGGTACTGCATACTTTGTCCGATGATATTGGCCACTTTGTTAAACCGGCCATCATCCATTTCCTTCATCGCATGCAGTATGCGTCGTTGCACGGGTTTCAGTCCATCTTCAATAGCAGGCACGGCCCGCTCCAGTATTACATAAGAGGCATAATCCAGGAACCAGTTCTTGTATTGTCCCTGTACACCCGTTTCGTTTTCAAATACCCTGTTCTCTTGTTTTTCTTTCGCCATATCAATCTGTTTGCGCTATTATGCGCCTGTTTCTGCTAACCAAAAAGTGTCAGACTTACCGTCTTCCAATGTATTCTGCTCTAAAAAAATCATATCTGTATCGGCCAAAACCTCATGCCAGGCATAGGGATACACGGTTATCAATGCCGGCGCCGCTACTTTCTGGCTGCCTTTGCTCTCCGGGTTTCTCACATCAAACCAATTGATCGTGATCTCTCCCTGAAATAATACCAGTACTTCGGGGTTTTTACCCACCGACAATCCTTTGTGATAATGCCTGGCACTCACCGATCCGGCTTTTCTGAAGCCACAAACAAACTGTGTGGACCTCTCCGTATCAAAATAATGTGTAGGACCACGTTCATCTTCTGCTACTTTCGGCAATGCTGTTACTTCAATCATAATTCATTATTAAACCTGATACAATTCCAGCGGTTGCCCATTGGGATCGTAAAAAAACAAAAACGGTTTCCCGGTAAATGCATCCGTGCGAATGGTTTCCACCTTCACACCTTTCTGCTGCAGCCAGTCGTAACCCGCTTCCACATCTTTCACCGCAAAAGCCAGGTGCCGCAGACCTTTTGCCTCCGGATAAGATCCTCTTTCCCGGTAATCAGGGAAAGAAAACAATTCCAGCTGGTATTGTCCATGCAAAGCCAGGTCCAGTTTGTACGAGTTTCTTTCTGCCCGGTACACTTCTGCCATCACCGTAAAACCCAGTACCTCTGTATAAAAGCGTTTGCTTTCTTCATACAGTTCTGTACTGGTAAGTATGGCTACATGGTGTATGGCTTCAATCTGTAGCATCAGGCTTCTGTTTCTGTATTTTCTGCAGCTATCGAACCACCAGGTAACATAACCGTGATCTCTTTCCAGCCCTTGTTCCAGTCACCCATCATTTGCAACGCACCGGCTGCTGCCATCTCACGCATACGCCATACCAGGAAGGCATCGCCCGTTTTCACTTTCATCTTGTTCAGGGTATTGCTCAACACTTTGTTCAGCTTCTGCGCTTCTTTGGTAACGTTGGCCAGTATATCCTTATCGTAAAAATCCACTTCCTTACCAGTAATTTTTTTACCACCCTCCAGAAAACGCACCATGCTGTTTTCCTGGCAGGTTTTCTTCCATTCATCCGGATCCACTTCAAACTCACTTAACGTAATCGGTCTCGCCAGTTTTTTGGCTTTCAGAAACTCTTTCGGCTGAATCTCCCACAAATGCGTGGGGTAAAATATATTCCCCTTCTCATTAATGAACGGCAGGTTATTCAGGTACAATACCTGGATCTGTCCCTGGCGCTCTTTCAGCTGACTCATCAGCCAGTAATAGGCCGACACATCATGCGCATTCTGCCCCATCCATATCCAGACCTGTAAATCAGGTTCTTCGTCTAATTTTTTCAGCAGGTTATGTACCGCCAGTTTATCATCCACAATATCCAGCTGATCGGTATAGGGCGAAAATTCCAGCACCGTTTTCCACCATTCCCTTCTTGCCTGGTAACCTTCGGTACCATAAATATCGCCCAGCGGCCCCACCGCAAAATCATCCTTGATCTCTACAATCTCACCCTGCAACTGCTCATCCAGCTCCATCGCTTTCTGTAAGGCATCTACGTTGGCTTGTTCAAAAACTATATGCAACATCTCCTTTATTAATTAACAATGAACAATAAAAATTAAAAATTTCATCCTTTGCCGGAACGGCTTCCATTAACAATATTTAGCAACCCATTTTTAATTGCTAATTTCTAATTGTTAATTATCAACAAGGTCTAATTCAAACTTCAGGTTATTAATAATGAACTCCTGTCTTTCCATGGTGTTTTTGCCCATGTAATATTCCAGCAGGTTCTGAATATGATCGCCCTGTTCCAGTATCACGGGTTGTAAACGGATATCGCGGCCAATGAAACGGCCGAACTCTTCGGGCGAGATTTCTCCTAACCCTTTGAAACGGGTGATCTCGGGTTTGCTGCCCAGCTTTTTCACCGCTTCCTGTTTTTCGGTTTCATCGTAACAGTAAATCGTTTCCTGTTTGTTACGCACCCGGAACAGTGGTGTTTCCAGGATGTACACATGCCCACGCTTCACCAGGTCGGGAAAGAACTGGAGAAAGAAAGTCATCATCAGCAAACGGATGTGCATCCCGTCCACATCGGCATCGGTGGCAATCACAATATTATTGTAGCGCAAACCTTCCAGTCCGTCTTCAATATTCAGCGCATGCTGTAACAGGTTGAACTCTTCGTTCTCATACACCACTTTTTTGGTGAGACCGAACGAGTTCAGCGGTTTACCCCGCAAACTGAACACCGCCTGCGAATCTACGTTGCGCGATTTGGTGATACTTCCGCTGGCACTATCTCCCTCCGTAATAAAAATGGTGGCATTGTTCTGCAGGGCTATAAATTCTTCTTTGTTTTTAGCCGGCAGATCATCGTTCAGGTGTACCCGGCAGTCGCGCAGTTTTTTATTATGCAGGTTGGCTTTTTTGGCACGTTCGTTCGCCAGTTTTTTAATACCAGCTAATTCTTTCCGTTCCCTTTCATTCTGCTCAATGCGTTTCTTGAGTGCATCGGCTACGGTAGGATTGCGGTGCAGGAAATTATCGAGCTCCTTGGCCAGAAAATCCAGCACAAAATTCTTCATGCTCGGGCCGCCTTCATACACAGTTTGCGAACCCAGTTTGGTTTTGGTCTGGCTCTCAAATACCGGCTCCTGTACCCGTACCGAAATAGCGGCTACAATACTGGTACGGATATCCGATGCTTCATAATCTTTCTTGAAAAAATCACGTACCACTTTCACATA
>SCVK01000170.1 GCA_004297075.1 Chitinophagaceae bacterium | reverse complement strand
GTTTTTCCATTTGTTCCAGAATTTCCAGTCGTCACTGGTTCTGGTGATTTTGAGTACCCCATTTTCCACCACTGTTTTTACCTGGTCCATATATTCCTGGTTACCCACACTTACGGCCAGTTCTTCCTTGTCGCCTTTACTGATCACCACTTCAATACCCGAAGAGGTTTCAATGGCATGAAAGGTGCCGATCGCTCTTTTTTCGGCATGGTCATCATACACTACTTTCTGTGCCTGCACCGAAACAAAACTGATCAGTACCAGGGCCAGGGAGATTGCTATCTTTTTCATACGTTCTTTTGGGTGTAACGGTTAACTGACAGTAAAGTTACTATTGTCCGAAAAAAAATGAATCCCGCTTATCCCTTCCTCTGACCGGTTCCCGCTTATTTCAGCACAATGGCACCCAGCGCGGGCAGGTTTACCCTGATCTTATAGCATTTAGAAGGTTTATCTACCAGCTCGCTGCCTACCGCTGAATTGTATACATCACCAGTTCCCCAGAATTCTTTGCTGTCGCTGTTGAAGATCTCGGCCCATTTGCCTTTGCCATGTACATAGATATCCCAGTTATGCCTTACCACCGGTGTTACATTGAGGATGATGAGCATATTGTCTTTTTCCTTTTTGCCTTTACGCATATACACCAGCACCGATTCGCTGCGGTGGTTCAGGTCTACCCATTCAAACCCGCCGGGTTCAAATTGTTTTTCATAGAGTGCCGGCTCTGAGCGGTAGAGTTCATTCAGTTTCTGTACGCAGTATTTCATGCCACCATGGCTCGGGTGTTGCAATAATTCCCATTGCAGTTCACTTTTGTAGTTCCACTCGTTGGTGGCCCCGAACTCATCGCCCATAAACAGCAGCTTGGCGCCGGGGTGGGTAAACATATAGGTGTAGAGCACACGCAGGTTGGCAAATTTCTGCCATTCGTCTCCCGGCATTTTGTACAGCATCGGACTTTTGCCGTGCACCACTTCATCATGACTGAGGGGCAGCATAAAATTCTCATCATAGAAATACATCATACTGAAAGAGAATTTATCCTGGTGAAACTGGCGGAACAGGGGATCCATTTTAAAATAATCCAGTGTATCGTGCATCCAGCCCATCATCCATTTCATCCCAAAACCCAGCCCGCCTTCAAAAGTAGGTTTGCTGATCTTGGGCCAGTCTGTGGCTTCTTCTGCAATGGTTTGTATATCCGGGAAATCGCGGTACAGTGTTTCGTTCAGGTCTGTGATAAAGGCGATGGCTTCTATGTTTCCGTTGCCACCATATTCGTTGGGTTCCCACTGGCTTTCGCTGCGGCTGTAATCGAGGCGTAACATAGAGCTTACCGCATCTACCCGGATACCATCGGTATGAAACTGATCGCACCAGAAACGCGCGCTGCTGATGAGGAAGGATTTTACTTCTCCCCGCTTATAATTGAAGATATACGAGTTCCAGTCGGGGTGATATCCTTTGCGCATATCTGCATACTCGTAGGTATGGGTTCCATCGAACATGAACAGTCCATGCGCATCATACGGAAAATGCGAGGGCACCCAATCCAGGATTACACCAATACCTGCCTGGTGAAATGCATCTACCATGGCTGCATAGTCCTGAGGTGAGCCAAAGCGGGAAGTGGGTGCAAAATAACCGGTGCCCTGGTAACCCCAGCTGCCATCAAAGGGATGTTCCATCACCGGCATAAATTCAACGTGTGTAAAACCCATTTCTTTTACATAGGGCACCAGTCTTTCGGTGATCTGTGCATAGGTATTGTACACTTCTTCATCATTCTTGTCGGGCCGCATCCAGCTGGCGAGATGCACTTCATAAACGGAATAAGGAGAAGAGAGAGAATTGTGTTTCTTTCTTGTTTTCATCCACTCGGCATCCTTCCATTCATATTGGGTTTGCCAGGTAATAGAGGCGGTATACGGACGTTTCTCCCAGAAATGCGCAAAGGGATCTCCCTTATCGAGTTTCACGCCCTGGTAGCCATGTATATGATATTTATACGCTTCACCGGCACCCACTCCCGGGATAAAGCCTTCCCAGATGCCGGAATTGTCCTGCCGCACTTTCAGCGGGTGAGATTCTTTGTCCCAGTGATTGAAATATCCCACCACCGACAAAAAAGTAGCGTTGGGTGCCCATACGGCGAAATAAGTGCCCCATTCATCCAGCACCTGCAATTGTTTATTCCCAAAGAAATTATACAGGCTGTAGTGGGTGCCCTGCTGAAAGTTCCGGATGTCTTCATCCGAAAACAGGGAATAATTCCATACGGCTTGCCGCTTATCCACGAAATGGATCTCTTCATATTTTTCAGGGGCCGACTTTCCAACCTTTGTACTATTCTTAACTCCTGTATCTGTCTGTTTTTTTCCGGAAGAAGCATTCATATCTGTGGCAGCTTTGTTTTTTGAAGGCATAATACAGTGATTATCAAATAATAATTCTTTTTAACATTAGTTTACAACTAAAAAATTAGTTATTAATAGACAAATATGGATTTTGCGCCCCATTGCATCCCATAGCCAATACTACTAACCAATGAGAAAATTACCCATCCTGCTTGTTGTATTTTGCCTGGCAGCTACTGTTTCTGTATTTGCCCAGCCCGTGTCGCTTAAAGGTACCATAACAGATACCCTAAACAAACAAAATCTTTCCAATGCCGTCATCTCCATACTCAGAGTTAAAGACTCTGTACTCGTTAAATTTACGAGAACCAGTGCAACGGGCAATTTTGAATTAAAGAATCTTCCGGCGGGTAATTTTATTGTGATGGTAACTTATCCGAGTTATGCGGATTATGTAGAGAAAATCAGTCTGGAAGCCGGCAAAGACCGCGATCTGGGCAGTTTGCCACTGATTACCAAAGCCAATCTGCTGCAGGAGGTAATTGTACGGCAAAGGGTAGGTGCCATCAGGGTAAAAGGAGACACCACCGAGTATAAAGCAGATAGTTTTCATGTAAGCGCCAATGCGGATGTACAGGAATTGTTACGGAAAATGCCTGGCATTCAGGTAAACAGCAAGGGCGAAATAACGGCCCAGGGCGATAAAGTAGAAAAGATATTGGTAGATGGAGAAGAGTTCTTCAGCGATGATCCGGCCGTAGTTACCAAAAATCTCCGCGCCGATGCGGTGGACAAGATCCAGGCTTTTGATAAAAAAAGCGACCAGGCCACTTTTACCGGAATTGATGATGGACAAAAGATCAAGACCCTGAACATACAATTGAAAGAAGATAAAAAGAAAGGCTATTTCGGTAAAGTAGAAGCGGGTACAGATTTTGATAAATACCGTTACGGCAAGGCATTGGCCAATGCTTTTAAAGGAAAAAGAAAGATCTCGGGTTATATCACCACCGACAATACCAAATTTGAATCGCTGAACTGGGATGAAAACCGGAACTATGCCGGTGATGCCAATACCACCACGCAGATCGGCGATGACGGGGGTATCAGCATCTGGAGCAGTGGGGATGAATTCAGCTGGGGACGCGGTTACCCGAATTCAGTTACCGGGGGGCTTCACTTCAGTAACAAATGGAATAAAGACAAACATAACAGTAATAACACCTATCAATACAATGACCTGGATGTGAACAGTATTACTACCAGTAAAACTCAGAATATCCTGCCCGATACCAGTTTTATCAACTCCACTTCCCAAAGCCAGGTGGCTTCACGTAACCGTCATAAGCTTACCAGTTTTTATGAGTGGCAGATAGATTCATCCAGTTCGTTAAAAATTACCGCACGTCCATCTATTGTAAGAAGTAACGGTATTAGTACTTATCTCGGCCAATCGATCAGCGAAGACGGGAAAGTGATCAATGAGAGTAACCGGACCACTTCTTCTACCGACGAGAATAAAACACTGAATGCGAATGTTTTCTGGCGTAAGAAATTCAAGAAAAGCGGCCGTACCATTTCCTGGAACACGGATCTGAACTTTAATGATCGTGCAGAGAATACCTTATTGCTGGCTACCAACAGTTTCTATGACCCCAACGGATCACTGGTAAAGCTGGACAATGTAGATCAGATGAAAGTGAACAAACAGAACAGTTCTACCGTTAACTCGCTGTTAACCTATACAGAACCTTTGTGGAAGAACACTTTCCTGATACTGAATTACCGCCTGAACCTGACCCGGAACGATGCAGAACGAAATACCCTCAGCAAAAACGGCGCAGGTAAATACGAAAACTATGTAGATACCCTGAGTAACCATTTTATCTTTAATACTACCGGTAACCAGGCGGGGTTCAACATTCGCTATAATGTAAAGAAATTCAATTTCGCTATCGGTACAGGATATGGTTCCTCTACCTATCACATGACGGATATCCGTAAAAATGCAGACCGCAATGTAACCTTCAATAATTTTGTACCTTCCATTTCTCTGAACTATACACCCAAACAGCAAAGAAGGGTAACTTTCAACTATAACGGTACTACGCGTAACCCTACCCTTCAGCAAATCCAGCCGATTCTCGATAATATTGATCCGCTGAATATCACCATCGGTAATCCGAATCTGAAGCAGGCATTTAACCACAGCTTCAATTTCAGGGCATCTGACTATAAGGTACTCAAGAGCCGGAGTATATCTTTCAGCATGAATTATTCATTTATCGATAATGCGATCTCCAATGCATCTACGGTGGATAATTACGGCAGAAGAATTAACCAGGCCATCAATGTATCGGGTAATTACAATGCCAATGCCTATATCAGTTATGGTTTTGACCTGGTACCCTCGCTGAATGTGGGTGTTAATGTGGGACCGAGTAAAAACAGGTATGTAAATCAGATCAATGGACTGCAGAATGAAACAGAGAATAACAATATCAACTTGGGCATCTACTCCGGCTACTGGGCAGATAAGTGGATCAATTTCTGGATGAACTTTAATGCCACTTATGTTAATTCAAAATCATCTATCCGCCCGGATGTAGTAACCAAATACTGGCAATATGGAACGTATTCCAACATGCAGCTAAAATTCAAAAAAATCAAAACATATATTGACATGGGCATGGAAGCTACCATCTTCCAGAAAACAGCGGCATTTGCCAACCAGCAGAATATCTATATTTTCAACCCTTCCATCCGAAAAGTGATCTCTAAAGATGATAAATGGGAGGCAAAATTATATGTGAATGACCTGTTTAACCAGAACAGGGGTGTTAACCGAAGTGCCAGCAGCAACTTCATTTCGGAAACCACCAACCAGACCATACAACGTTATTTCCTTCTTTCTCTGATATATAATTTTAGTAAAAATGGCAAACCAACCAGCGGTTTTTAATATGAAAAAAATACTTTTTATCGCCTGCTTCGGCTGCATATTCACGGCTTCTGCACAAACCCAGTTCATTACCAAGGGCCGTGTGGAATATGAGAAAAAACTCAACCAGCACAAAGGCATTGAAGAGCAGGCCGAAAGCAGTGTTTGGATGCAGGCTATGCTGAAAGCCTATCCCAAGACTATCACCGATATCTACGAACTCCGTTTTGACAGCAACAGATCACGCTACAAACTGGCGAAAGAAAACAATGATAACAAATACCTCATGTGGGGCACCAAACCAACTGAAACAGATGGCGTGGTACAGGATCTCGATAATAAGACCGTTTCTACCCAGCGGGAAGTATTTGAAAATACCTATGTGATCAAAGACAGTCTGCGTAACCTGGAATGGCGGATCACCGATGAAACCAGGCAGATCGCTGGCTTTGAATGCAGAAAAGCAGTGACAAGGATCTGTGATTCTGTGTATGTGGTTGCTTTTTATACCGACCAGATCCCGGTAAGCAGCGGACCCGAAAGTTTTGGCGGTTTACCCGGCATGATACTCGGACTGGCCGTACCCAGGTTATACACTACCTGGTTTGCTACCAAAGTAGAATTAACAGAGCCCACACCTGCGCAACTGAATCCGGTGCAGAAAGGGAAAAAAGTAAATTGGGAACAGTTATATGCAGAATTGAAAAAGGGTTTTAAAGACTGGGGCAAGGAAGCTGATAAACGACTCTGGATTGTTTCTTTATAAAATATACGCTACAGGAAACTAAAAAGGTGTACCAGTGGGTACACCTTTTTAGTTAGTTTCTATCTTGTTCGTTTATCCTATCTTGGTAACACGTACGGCCATGGGTCCTTTTTTGCCTTCTTCCACTTCAAACTGGACTTTATCGTTCTCGCTGACTTTTCCGTTTAGTCCGGTGGCATGAACAAAATATTCTTTTGCTTCATCATCTGCCTTGATAAATCCAAAGCCTTTGGCTTCGTTAAAAAATTTGACGGTTCCTGTTTGCATGGTGTTGATTTTTATTTAAGTAGTTCTAATATAGTAATTTTTTTGGCGGGGATGGTAAAACTTCCTGTCAAAACCGAGCCTGTAACCACATCCTTACCCTTACCGAACCCGCTGGTACGTTCGGCATAATCCGACATTTCTATCTTCTTTTCCGTATCCGATGTATTCATGATACACATAATGGTTTGACCCGCATCGTACCTGAAATACACATACAGACCATCCACAGGCAGGTATTGCATGAATTTACCCGTTTTTAATGCGGAGGATCCTTTTCGGAAATTAGCCAGCGTTCGGGTGTATTGCTGTACGTCTTTTTCCGTTTCGGTTAGTCCTTCGCCGGTAAAAGCATTCTTTGCATCACCTTTCCATCCTCCGGGAAAATCCAGTCTTACCCAACCATCCGGATTGGCCACTCCTTTCATCAACACTTCGGTACCATAATACAATTGCGGAATACCGCGGCAGGTAAACAACCAGCCCAGTCCCATTTTCTGTTTGGCCACATCTTCATTTACGGTACTGAAAAAACGTGTCATATCATGGTTATCGAGAAAAATCACATTGCGCATCGGATCTTTATATACCAGGTCGTTGCTGAGTGTATTGTAAAGTTTGTTCACGCCTTCCGTCCAGCCAAAGGGCTGGTTCAACGCAGGCTGGATGCCATACAGCAGGGTTTGAAAATCTACGAGTCCCTGCAGGTTACTCCTGAAAGGAACATCCATTTTATTCTCTCCAAAATAAGCCTGGTTAATCACACCGTGTACCCATACTTCGCCGAACATGGTCATGTGGGGATACTCATCTGTAAGTGCTTTGTTACAACGGTTCATAAAAGGAAGATCGTTGTAGAGATAGGTATCAATACGCCAGCCATCCACCCCAAACTCTTCCACGCTCCAGAGGGCATGTTGTACAAGGAAATTGGCCACAAAGGGGTTCTGCTGGTTCAGGTCGGGCATTTCCCTTGTAAACCATCCATCGGCTGTTTTTTTCGCATCCGATTTTGCGCCGTAGGGATCAAAAATGGGCTGGTCTTTGTAACTGGTTTGCGTAAAGGCGGGCCATTGGTGTAACCAGTCTTTGGCCGGTGCATCCTGTACCATAAAATGATAACTGCCCACATGGTTGTACACGGCATCCTGTATCAGTTTCATACCGCGTTGGTGCAGGGCATCGCTTAATTTTTTATACGCGGCTTCTCCGCCAAAACGGGATTCGATCCGGTAATGATCGGTAAATGCATATCCGTGTTCTGTACGGTTGGGCATATCGTTCTCGAGCACAGGTGTCATCCACAATGCCGTAACACCCAGGTTCTGCAGGTAATCCAGGTGATTGATCACCCCCTGCAGATCGCCGCCATGGCGATGGAAGATGGAATCGCGGTTGAGACTTTGATCACGAAGACCCGCTATGCGGTCGTTACTTTCATCGCCGTTACTGAACCGGTCGGGCATGAGGAAATAAATGAAGTCGGAAGAGGTAACTCCCTGCGCAAAGTTTTTACTTTTTCCTTCTCGCCTGGGTTTCAGCGGCCATGCCACTGCATGTGTTTTATTTCCCTCTAAAAATTCGATGGTAACCGTACCAGGTTTGGCAACAGCGGCAATGGTAAGATCGAGTGCGAGATATTTACCGTTTTCAAAATTACTCACTTTCGTAAGGGTTACACCCGGATAGCTGATACGCACTTTCTCTTTGCTGAATCCATCATATTCGCCACGTACCAATACCTGCACTTTATTCCATTTCATTCCGGTATACCAGTTGCTTGGATATAATTTCGCATACTGCGCAAAAGATACCAGTACCATTCCCAGCATGGCATAACCGAACAATACAATCTTTTTCATACTAAGTGGTGGGTTTGTTTTCTTTTACAATAACGGCGCAGACAATGGCAGCGAGGCACAACAAACAACCGCCGATCTGTACAGCCAGGAGCCTGTCGTTATGCAATACGTTCTCCATGATCTTTCCAAAAAACAGGGAGGCAATGATCTCGGGTAACACAATGAAGAAATTAAAGATGCCCATATAGATCCCGATCTTGTTTTCGGGCAAACAACCCGCCAGCATGGAGTAAGGCATAGACAGGATGGAGGCCCAGGCAATGCCTACCAGCCCCATGGCCACGTATAACATGGCGGGATCCGTAATATGATTCACCGCAATTAAACCGATGCCGCCTGAGAGCAGGCAGGCAGTATGGGTATATTTTTTCCCGAGTTTGCTTACCCAGAAAGGAAGGGTAAAGGCAAATCCAAAAGTAACAAGGTTTAAGATGGCCGATGTGGTATTGGCATATTCCAATCCTTTCGTATACACATCGCTGCTGTTCTTGGGATCGCCGCCAAAAATATCTGCGGCCACACCGGTACTGTAATAAAACCACATCAGAAAGAGGCCAGGCCAGGTAAGAAAATTAACCAGTGCCAGGCGTTTCATCTGGTCGGGCATATGCACCATCGATGAAAAGATCTCTTTTACACCGCCCATAAAACCATGACCCGATGCATTCAGTTTTTCTTTCCAATCCGGATCAGCCGGTGGGTATTCTTTGCTTTTCAATACGGTATACAAAACAGATAAAAGAAATACAGCACCCCCGATATAAAAGGAGTACATGATATTCTCCGGAATACCGCCACTTGTTTTATCGCGCGAAACGCCCAGCCATTCTACCAGTTTCTGCGGCAGGTAACCGGCTACAAAAGAAGCCAGCCCGATAAACATGCTCTGCATGGCAAAGCCGTAGGAACGTTGTTTCTCATCCAGGTTATCGGCTACAAAGGCACGGAAGGGTTCCATGCTGATATTGATACAGGAATCAAGGATCCACAAAGTACCGGCGGCCATCCAGATTGCAGAGGCATTGGGCATTACAAATAGAGCCAGTGAACTGAGGATGGCTCCGATCAGAAAATAAGGTCTTCTTCTTCCCAGTTTTGGATGCCAGGTACGATCGCTGAGGTAACCGATGATGGGTTGTACAATCAGGCCCGTCATGGGGGCTGCCAGCCAAAGGCCGGGAATCTGTTCGGGAGAAGCGCCCAGGAATTCATAAATGGCACTCATGTTTCCCATCTGCAGGCTCCAGCCAAACTGGATCCCGAAGAAACCAAAACACATGTTCCAGATCTGCCAGAATCCCAAACGGGGTTTGGCACCAGCGTAGGTGGTTGACATAGCAATCGTTTAAAGTATCATGTAATAATTACACGTCGTCTAAAATACAATAAAAAACATCCCGGAGGATGTTTTCGTGAACATCAATCATGAATCGTCAGTAGTGAGTAATGAGGGGGAAGTTCTACTCACGATTCACGTCTCACGACTCACGATTTCCGTTTTATATCACAAAGCCATCAGGTAACACCGCCTGTTTCTTCACTACCACGATCCCATCTTTTACGGTGTACAAAGCGTGATCCGTATTGGCCAGGTGCGCGCCGCCGTTGATGCGTACATCGTTTCCGATGCGGCAGTTCTTGTCAATGATCGCGTCTTTGATATAACAACGTTCGCCGATGCCGATCAGGGGCAGACCTTTCTGTTTATCCTGCGCCATTTCATCAATGGTTTCATAGTAGTCGTTACCCATGATATAGGTATTTACCACGGTGGTACCATGACCGATTCTGGCACGGATCCCCACCACACTCTGCTCCATCCTGCTCGCCAGGATAATGGAACCTTCGGCGATAATGGTTTTCTCCAGTGTGGTACCACTGATCTTGGCCGGTGGCAGCATACGTGCACGGGTATAAACAGTTTTGGTGTTGTCGAATAAATTGAATGGTGGAATCTCCTGTGTTAAAGCCAGGTTGGCTTCGTAGAAAGAATAGATATTTCCGATATCCGTCCAGTAACCATCGTACTGGAAGCCCACTACTTTGTGGTTAACAATGGATTCCGGTATGATCTC
This sequence comes from Chitinophagaceae bacterium, assembly GCA_004297075.1. Taxonomy (GTDB): domain Bacteria; phylum Bacteroidota; class Bacteroidia; order Chitinophagales; family Chitinophagaceae; genus Sediminibacterium. The sequence goes on along the minus strand of SCVK01000170.1, from coordinate 11,769 downwards.
TTTACCGAAATCGGTTGCGTTCGGATATTTATCATTCAGCAGATCATACAATACCTGTTTACTGAAAATGTAGATCCCCATGGATGCCTGGTAGTGTTTGCCCAGTTTCTGCATTTCGGCACCGGTATCGCTCACCCAATCGGGCAGTACGTCTTTTTTGGGTTTTTCGATGAAGGAAGTAATATAATTGTTCTCATCGGTTTTCAGGATTCCGAACTCGGGTGCATCGCGATCGTCTACCGGAATAGTGGCAATCGAGATATCCGCACCCTTTTCTTTGTGGGCGGCCATCATTTCGCTGAAATCCATCTGGTATAACTGATCACCGCTGAGGATAAGGATATAATCAAATTCCAGGTTAGAGATATGGCGGAGGGATTGCCTTACCGCATCTGCCGTTCCCTGAAACCATCCTGCATTATCAGGCGTTTGTTCCGCCGCCAGAATGTCTACGAACCCGGTACTGAATGCACTGAAATGATAGGTGTTCTTGATATGTTTATTAAGTGAAGCAGAATTAAACTGTGTTAACACAAACATACGGTTGATATTACTGTTGATACAGTTACTGATCGGAATATCAACCAAACGGTATTTACCTGCAATAGGTACGGCGGGTTTGGAACGGCTGGCTGTTAAAGGATACAACCGGCTACCCGCACCTCCACCAAGAATCACAGCCACCACTGATTTTGAAATAGTTTTCATATGTGCAATTTAAGAGTTGGTTTATCTGTACAAGGCTCATAGGATAGTGATGAATTTACCATATCTATCGTAAACTTTTGTATACATCTGTGTATTGATCTACGGTACTTTCCCAGCTATGATCGATCTGCATCATGTACTTACGCATTTTCTCCATCTGTGCTTTGTCCTGGTAAACCGCCACTGCCCGGCCTATGGAGTAATCAACATCCGACACGGTAGCATTGTTGAACCGGATGCCAAAACCATCCGTATCCCCCATATCCACCACCGTATCCTGCAAGCCTCCGGTACTTCGCACCATAGGCACTGTTCCATAACGCATGGCATACATCTGGTTTAATCCGCAAGGTTCTACCCTGCTAGGCATTAACAGAAAATCTGCTCCGGCATACATTTTATGGCTCAGGGTTTCATCGTAACCAATCACGGCATTAAACAATCCCTTGTAAGGTTGTACCATTTGCTGAAATTCCCATTCAATATGGGTTTCGCCGCTGCCCAGTACCAGAAAACTGGCCTGGCCCTGTGTATGGTAAATGGCCGACTTAATCGCATCGGGAAGAATCTCTGCCGCTTTCTCTCCTACCAGTCTGCCAATAAAAACAAACAAAGGTTTGTTAGCATCCAGGCCAACCATTTCGCAAAGTGCTTCTTTGTTCTTTTGTTTTCCCTTGGTCACTGTTTTCACATGGAAGTGATCAGTGAGATATTTATCGGTAGCAGGATTCCACACTTCGTTATCGATCCCGTTCAGGATACCGAGGCATTTGCCTTTTTCGTATTCAAACAGTTTCTCGAGACCATTGGAATTATAGCGGAGCTCGCCCATATAACTCTGACTAACGGTGGTTACTTTGTCGGCGCATTTCACAGCTGAAGCCAGTGGGTTAATCGCATCTGCCCACTCCATCATCCCTCTTTTCCACAGGTCCCAGCGGGGAATATAGCGGCTCTTATCCCATCCCATCTGTCCCTGGTACTGGGCATTATGAATGGTGAATACAGTAGGTACCACTGCCAGTGAGCTATAGTCGTAGCAGTACCGCATCATGAAGGGAATCAGACCCGTATGATGATCGTGACAGTGAACCACATCTGGCTTATGCTCCCAGCTGCTCATCCAGTTTACCACTGCTATCTGGAAGGCGGTAAAACGTTCCGTATCATCCTCATAACCGTATACTTTCTGCCTGTCCAGCAGGCCATTGATATCTACCAGGAAAAGGTCGAAACCCAGTTTATTGGTAGGCTCTTTAATGATGGTATAATCAAAGAACCAGTTACCGAGGTTGGCCGATCCTTTAAAATCTACTGTCCAGTCGTTCTCATACAGGAATTTGGTCCGGTACATCGGCATCACCACTTTAGCGATATGCCCGGCTTTGGTCTGGTATTTTGGCAGTGCTCCTACCACATCACCCAAGCCTCCGGCTTTGGCCACGGGATAACATTCTGCACTGACATGTATGATCTCCATAAGAGAATAATCGTTATTTAATGATTTAGCCTATTTCCGCATGAATTTAATGAATAAGTGCATAAAGATTTAAAATTTTTAAAAATGCAAAATGTAGTTACTTTAGATTGTCATAATAAGAAAAACCTCTAACAACTACTTATGAATCAAAAAACCAACTGGTCCCAATTTGGCACCCTTATCTCTGTTTTCTTTTTCTGGGGATTTGTAGCTGCTTCCAATGATATCCTGATCCCGGTTTTCAAAAAAGCTTTTGATCTCTCCCAGGCGCAAAGCCAGTTGGTATCTCTTGCATTTTATGTTGCCTATACCGTGGGTTCCCTGATTTACTTTGGCGTTTCGAAAATGATGGGTGGTGATGTATTGAATAGGATTGGTTATAAAAACGGTATTGCACTGGGGTTAATTATTTCGGCGATTGGTACTTTACTGTTCTATCCCGCTGCCAATGATGGCTCATTTACATTAATGATTACAGGATTGTTCATTGTAGGTCTGGGTTTTTCGCTGCAGCAGATTGCAGCTAATCCATTGGCCATTGTGATTGGCGATCCGAAAACAGGTTCGCAGCGTTTGAATATGGCAGGTGGCATCAATAATTTCGGAACCACTATCGGTCCTTTGCTGGTAAGTTTTGCCATTTTCGGCAGTGTGGCTGCCGGATCCACAGAAGCCAGTATTGAAAGTGTAAAAACACCTTATCTCGTTTTAGGGGTTGCCTTTGTTTTGGTAGCTGTTTTCTTTAAGTTTTCAAGTATTCCCAATAAAATAGACCTGGATGCAGTTGCAGAAAGTGAAGCTGAAACCGATAGTAAAGTATTGCATAAAGCATCCGTATTTCAATACCCACAGCTGATTTTAGGCATGATTGCCATCTTTGTATATGTGGGTGTGGAGGTGGCTACAGCCAGTAACCTTCCCGAGTATATGAAGCAACACCTGAATATGCCAACCAACCAGATGGCTCCTTATATCTCTCTTTATTGGGCGAGTTTGATGATGGGCAGATGGACAGGGGCTGTAGGCGCTTTTGACGTAAGTGCCGGCGCCAAAAAAATTCTGAACTTCCTGATGCCTTACCTCGCGTTTGGCGTTTTCTTAGCAGTGAATGCGATTGCACAGCATGATATCAGTTCATTTTATGTATATGGTTTCATCATCATTACCATGATTGTAGGTGATATTCTGAGCAAGGGTAACCCTGCAAGAATGTTACTGATCTTTTCAACGCTTGGTATTATTGCTTTGGTTATCGGCATGTTTACCACCGGAATGACCAGTGTATTCGCCTTTACCAGTGTGGGCTTATTCTGCAGTACTTTATGGCCCTGTATTTTCACATTGGCCATTGCCGGATTGGGCAAACACACCAACCAGGGTAGCAGTCTGCTGATCATGATGATCATGGGTGGCGGTATCATCAGCTGGTTACAAGGATATGTAGCCGCAGACCATCTGCTGGGTATTCAGTTCAGTTATATCGTAGGGGCACTTTGTTTTGCCTACCTGGCTTTTTATGCCATCCGCTGTAAGGCTATTTTGCGATCACAGGGAATTGACTACGATATCAAAACAAGCGGAGGTCACTAAATCTTATTACACAAACCTGCTTTCTATCCAGCAAAGGAAAATTTAAGTCATATGCCAAGAACAAAACCCAGTTTAGAACAGTTAGCAATAGGAATTGATATCGGGGGTACCGGAACAAAATTCGGTATCGTTGACAGGCTTGGCAACCTCCTTTTTTCGAGCGAGATGTCTACCCGCAAGCACAAGGAAGTAGAAACTTTTATAGATGACCTGCATGCGAATCTTGTACCCATGATTGAACAGGCAGGTGGAATTGGCAGGATGAAAGGCATTGGTTTGGGAGCACCCAACGGGAACTATTATACCGGTACCGTTGAATATGCGCCCAATCTTCCCTGGAAAGGAATCCTGCCTTTGGCCAAGATGGTAGAGGAAAAATTTAAACTGCCTGTAGTACTGACCAACGACGCCAATGCAGCTGCCCTTGGCGAAATGATGTATGGAGCCGCGCAGGGCATGAAAGATTTTATCATGATCACGCTGGGTACCGGCGTTGGCAGCGGTATCGTGGCCAATGGCAAACTCATTTATGGACATGATGGTTTTGCAGGCGAACTGGGACATACCATCATTATTCCCGATGGACGTATGCACGATGGCACCGGTAAAAAAGGGTCCCTTGAAAGTTATGCATCAGCCACCGGTGTTCGTTTAACGGCACTGGAACTGCTGGAAAAAAATGATACCCCCAGCCTGCTCAGAAACGTAAACAAAGACGAGCTGGATTCGAAAAAAGTATACGATGCCGCCATGGAAGGTGACGAACTGGCCAAAGAGATCTTTGAATACACAGGTAAGATCCTGGGTATGGCTCTCGCTAATTTTGTGATGTTCTCGAGTCCGGAAGCCATCGTTTTATTCGGGGGATTAACCAAAGCCGGCGACCTCATCCTCAAACCCACCCGCGAACATATGGAAGCCAACCTGATCCAGGTGTTCCAGAATAAAGTAAAGATCCTTGTGAGTCACCTCAAAGAATCTGACGCGGCGATATTGGGAGCAAGTGCGTTGGTTTGGGAGCTGAAATAGTAATTAACAATTAAAGATTAGCAATTAGAAATTAAGGATTAGGTATAAATACGCTATGACAATTTTGAAGCATTTGCTACTTTGGTGGCAAATGCTTTTTTATGAGAGAGGGTAATATTGTTTTGGATAAGAGTTATCAGTTTTCTTTAAGAAATGTTTTACTTTCCCGGTATTTAACAGCAGAAAAGAAGGAGTACTATCTTTCTAGGCAACTGCTTCGCTCAGCCACATCTATTGGTGCAAACATTGAAGAAGCCATGGGCGGCTCTTCCAGAAATGATTTCAAAGCAAAGCTGGACATTGCTCACAAAGAAGCCCGCGAAACAAAATACTGGCTCAGGCTACTCAGGGATAGTAGTATACTGGAAATAAAAGAAGCCGATTCTATGATTCAGGACTGCGAAGAATTACTAAAAATACTCGTTGCTATCCTCAAATCCCTGAAATCCCAAACACCCTAACTCAATTGTTAATTTTTAATTGCTAATTTCTAATTACAAAAACCGCCGGCACCGCTCTCTGTCCCTCCTTATCACTGGGTGTAATGGTTTGTTTCCCGTTCACGAGTAAACAACTGCTGCCACCGCCATCAAGGTTCAATGCTTCTATGCAACCGATCTGCTGCAGCATCTTTGCGGTCTGGGTAAGTGTGGCGCCTTCAGCTTTTCCCGGGAAACGGCCTTCAATGGCAAGAAAGATCAGCAGACCATCTGCCGTATAACCCATGGCCGAGCGGGGATGTTTGTCGTTGATAGCTTTACCGGCAAATTTCAATTCTTCATTATTGGTGATGTTGATCGCTCCATTCTGTACCAATACCGGGCCACCACCAACTGCTGTTTCCATTTTCCATTTGGAAAATTTACCTGACTGCAACATTTGCTGCAGACTGTGATGGGGAATGGAATCTTTCCACGGTTTAACAGGTTGCTGACTGGCATATGCATACCTGGCAGCTGAGTCGGTATATAACCAGGCCACATCCGCCCTGCGTTTTCTGGAGATACCGATAGCACTGCCGAATACATGCCGGTAAGTAAGCGTGTCTTTGCCTTTCAGCGGAAGTGTATGTACCTGGTAGGCCCGCAAACTACCGTCTTTGATTACCACATTCAGGTTACTGTTGTGCACAAACTCAAAAAAAGTGGTATTCATTACCAGCATCGGCTGCTTCTCCTGCTCATAATATTGAGTGGGTGTTAATCTTTTCCCGTTTCCGGTCTGCGTAGAAAACTGCAGGGATTTTTCATGCAGGTCTGCACTTACATAGAAGGCAATATTGGGTTTGCCTTCTGTTTCATCCGCTGTTTTATACACATGCACTCCTTTCGGAAGCGGCTGGTATAATGAGTCCACATTTTTCCATTGCCACTGGGCCTGTGAAACCAGGCTGGAGAACAAAATACTGATGCAAAAAATGATCCATCTTTTCATATTGCAATGATAAAAAGAAACGCCCGGTTAAGCCGGGCGTTCAGTATAATTAAAGAGTTACCATTTGTTTTTCTTCTTCCCATTTAGCTTTACCATATCCGGGAATCACATGTTTTTCGCTGTGATAGGACGAACGTACCAGCGGGCCGCTTTCTACATAATCAAATCCCAGCTCATACCCGATGGCGCGCAGTTCAGCAAACTCGTCCGGATGCACAAATCGTTGTACGGCTAAATGTTTTTTAGTGGGTTGCAGGTACTGTCCGAGCGTTAATACATCGGTACCTACGGAAACCAGGTCTTTCATACTCTGGATCACTTCTTCCTTGGTTTCGCCCAGTCCCAGCATAATGCCCGTTTTGGTACGCATACCTCCTTTTTTCAGGGTATGCAATACGTCCAGGCTACGGCGGTATTTGGCTTGTATACGTACCTGGCGTGTCATACGCTCAACGGTTTCCATATTATGGCTAACCACATCGGGGGCTGCGTTAATGATGCGTTGGATCTGGTCTGCCTTACCCTGAAAATCGGGGATCAGGGTTTCCAGCGTAGTTCCCGGATTCAACCCTTTTACGGCTTCAATCGTGTTGTACCAGATGATCGATCCGCCGTCTTTCAGTTCATCACGGTCAACACTGGTGATCACGGCATGTTTCACTTTCATCAGGTGAATGGCTTCTGCCACACGCTGGGGTTCATTCCAGTCTACCGCTTCGGGCCTACCGGTAGCCACGGCACAGAATCCGCAGCTGCGGGTACAGATATTACCGAGGATCATAAAAGTGGCTGTACCCTCTCCCCAGCACTCGCCCATATTGGGGCAATTACCGCTTTCGCAGATGGTGTGCAGTTTATGGGTATCTACCAGACCACGTACGTGTTTATAGCTTTCGCCCAATGGCAGTTTTACACGAAGCCAATTGGGTTTTTTCAGGGCGGGTTCCGCAGCGTTCGCTTTCGCTACCACAGGTAATTCTTGCATGGGCACTGATTCAGTTAGGAGTCTGGAGTTAAGAGTCTGGAGTCAGGGGTTGGTATACTGATAACAGTACGCCGCACTCCTCACTCCATACCAGACTTTTGCAAAAATAGCTTACTTTCTCTTACCAAAAACAAGGGCGATATAGGCGTTGAAAAAGAACTTCCGTTCCTTGTTCAACAGCAGGATGGGCATGGTTTTGGAGTAATATTCGGCATTGATACCCACTTCCATGGCAGAAAGTACTTCATTATACCTGCCATAATCGAAACGCAGGGCCGCACGGGCATGGGCGCCGGGTACAAACTGGATCTCGTTAAAACCTTTGGTGAGGCCTCCTTTTCCGATAATAATACTGGGGTCAAGGAACAGACTCTCGTTGGTAACATCGTATTTGATCTGTTCCCGGGCATTGGTTGAAGGGTTCTGGATTTCGATATAATAGGGCTTCAGCAAACCGGCCGAAAAACCACCACCGTAAATGGCAGATACCGCTACACCGTTTTTATTGCCTTTACCGCCAATCAGTAATTGCTGGCCAAGGCCACCTTTGAGGTAGTAGAAATTATTTCGTTTGCCGTAAATATAACTGGAGATCACCAGGAAGCCCTGCGAAGCGCTGAGGGTGGGAACTTTCTCTTCTTTCCTGTCTTTTCTCTCACCCAGTTCCAGCCACCAGAGATTGGTTTTGTTGATGGTTTTATACTTGCCATGTTCATAGAACATGCTCCAGGCATCGGTGTTGAATTTAAACCCAAATGCACTTTGTTTCTGGAAGATCAGCGCACCTTCTTCTTCCTGTTTGATCAGCTGGTTGATCTTTTCGCGACGCTCTGCTTTTTTCAGCTGTCTGGCATCTGCATTGGCAGATTTCACATTCTGCTGTGCAGAACCAGAGAGCATACCCAGCATACCTACGATTAAAAATAGCTTCTTCACTTCCATTTGGTTTGTTACTTGTAAATTTATGGCAAAATGATTCAATGACTTCACAAATTATTTATAAAGGTGAGCTCCGTACAGCCGCTACTCACCTGCAAAGCGGCTCCGTTATCGAAACCGATGCGCCCACTGATAACCAGGGCAAAGGCGAACTTTTTTCGCCCACCGATCTGGTAGCTACCGCCCTCGGCGCCTGCATGATCACCACCATGGGCATCAAAGCCCGCACCATGGATATTGTACTCGATGGCACCCGGCTGGATGTAACCAAAGTGATGGCCAGTGATCCCCGCCGGATCAGCAAGATCATCGTACACCTTTTTTTCCCCAACACCCTGCAGCTCGACGACAAACAAAAAGAGATCCTCGAAAGAACCGCCCGTACCTGTCCCGTTGAAAGGACCTTACACCCGGATGTGGAACTGGACATGCAATTTAATTGGTGAGTAGGCAGTGGTGAGTAGGCAGTTTTTGTTTGGTTATATATACTCACCACTCACTACTGACCATCCACCATTCACAAGACGTCATTTCGCAGTATTCTGTTGCCTACCGCACAATCTAAACATCTCCTGTGCAGGCAATAATGGTTTGTTAATTCTATCAATGCCTGCGAATCGGTGGCGGCCCGGAGCGGGATACCCATTCTTTGCCACTTGCGGCTGATCTGGTTTTCTTCAGCCGGTAAGGCATACATCCATTGCATCGCTCTTTCCTGGTAGCTATCGTTCCGGCTATATAAGCCATAGGCAAATAACAAAGGCAACACCGTGTTGAGGAATATATTCTCTGCCATCTGTTTACCAAGGTGCTTGGGCTGGTAGGCGGTTTCTTCATCAAAACGGTAATGATAGTGCCAGTAATCATTGGCCGTAACCATGAAACAGGCCTGCAGTTTTTCCAACCCTTCCGTTTCTTTAATGGTAGCGAACAGATGCGGAAGGGTATGTATCAGCATAGCCAACTGTGCCAGCCGCACGGTAGGAAATGAAGCGGGCCGCATCCGCAGAAAAGCGGGTGCTTTTTGTACGGGCTGCAGCCGGTATTTCTTTTTCAGAAAGCGATATTCCCGCTGCAGCAACAGTGCATAATCATCCTGATATTTCCCGCTTAACAGGTTGGCCTGCCCAAGTAAAAGCGCTTCCAGTTGCTGCAGCTGGTTTTTATGTCTGGCCAGTAGCTGCACCGGAATACTCCTGGCCACCAGCTCAAACAAACTGCTGTTTACTTTGGTACCGAAATTAGCAGCCAGTAACCACCAGCAAATCTCTTCCCAATGGCAGGCGTTCCCCTCCAGCATGGCCAGTATCTGCCGGGCCTTGCGTTCCAGTCTTTCTGCCGCCAGCCTTTCCTTCCAGGCAAACCAGCCCAGCTGATCCAGTGCGGGCAAAAAACTATGACAGGGTATCACTACCATCGCTTCCATCATCTCGCGGTAGCGTTCCAGTAAAAGTTTGGGGATCAGGGATTGCAATACCAGTGTGGGTACCCGGTTGCCAACCTCATCAAATACCGGCCTGTCGTCCACCCACACCACATGCAGAATAATATTACGATAATGATTGTCGGCACCATGCCGGTGTTTAAACCAGTCTGAAGAAGTTATATGGATCTCTACATTCCCGATCCACCGGGTATTTTCTATGCGGATAGCGGCTTCTGAGAAATCGGGGCCCTGGTGGTGGTTCCAGATACCGGGTTTATCTATCTGTAATTTTTCGCCGGCAGTGGTAACCAATGCCTGTTTCTGGAAATACTGGAACTGCCAGATGAACTGTAGTAATCTTTCATTCATATACTACCGCTTTTGTTGCGGCCAAATGAAAAATTACAAAGGAAAACTACGGTATAAATACCTGATTTTCGTTCAGGAATTTATTGTATGTAATGCCTGTACCACCCGACTTACCGGTAACCCCATCACGTTATAAAAATCGCCCTTGATGGAAGCAATACCTACCACGCCGATCCACTCCTGAATAGCATAGGCGCCGGCTTTGTCGTAAGGTGCATATTTATCTACATAAAAAATGATCTCTTCTTCTGTAAGCGGATGAAAGCTTACTTCCGTACAATCGGCAAAGGCGATTTCTCCTTCTTTGTGCAGCAGCACCACACCGGTGATCACCTGGTGTTGTTGTCCGGATAGTGCACGCAGTATCGCAATGGCATCTTCCCTATCGGTGGGTTTGCCGATTACGCGGTTGTCAAGCACCACAATGGTATCTGCTGCCAGAATGGTTTTTCCCTGGTATTCGCCATGAAAAGCATCTTTCACATGGTCTTTCACCGCCAGTGCTTTGTTACGGGCAATATGAATGGCCGTATCTTCCAGACTGATCCCTTCCGGATATGATTCATCGGTGATCTGTACGATCACTTCAAACGGAACCTCGGCCCATTCCAGTAACATTTTACGCCTGGGCGATTGGGAGGCTAGGATGATATGCTGCATATAATAGGACTGGTTTATTGGGAGAAGTAAATCCTGAAAAAGATCATGGAGAGAATACCGGTGAACATGACCAGTTTTACGACGGTACTGAGTTGATGAAAGTCGTCAGGTGTTTTTGCCTTGAACAGTTTCCGCAACACCCAGAGCAGGGGAAGAATGATCAGCAACAGGCAGTACAAAGCGCTATGCCACCAGCCAAACGGGATCACATATACCTGCAGAACACTCAGCACGGCTACCAATACGATGATCCATACCGCCACAAATACCTTGCTTGCATTCATTCCCCAGAGAATGGGCATGGTACGGCAACCGTATTTGCGGTCGCCCTCCACGTCTTCCATGTCTTTTACCACTTCACGGATCAGTGAAATAATAAAGGCAAAAGATGCATACAATACCGCAAAACGGAAGAAACGGATTTCGTTATGATCTGCCAGTAGCAAAGAACGGATGCTGAGCGGATATTTCGCAAAAAAGATCACCAGTATTACCCATGCAGTTAGTACCGAGATCAGCACATTACCGATCAGTAATTGTTTTTTCAGGTTGGTGGAGTAAAACCACAATAAGATAATGCTCGCAAAATTGGCGAGTACCAGGTGCCAGTAATTGGCTATGGGTAATGCAGATACGGTAAAGAAGAGTCCGAGCAAACTCAAAAACATATGCCAGAAAATAACCCAGCGGCGACTGATGATCACATTCACCACCACTTTATCCGGTTTGTTTACCTGGTCTATGTTCAGATCAAAATAATCATTGATGATATAACCCGCAGAAGCAATCAATACAGACGCCAATAAAAGAAAAACAAACTGCCTGGTTTCTCCCTGTGTATCTGCCACGGGGGCGTAAATACCGCGATAAACGCAATACTCGAACAGCACCTGTGTAAGTGCAATAAAGACCAGATTAGGCCAGCGAACCAGCCGGAAGAAAGCAGCGAGTATTTTCAAAATCTGCATTTAACGATATACGATCACTGCGCAACCGCGATAGGGTTTATTGTGCTCTTACACTACTGTCTTCTCCCCAATCGCCACGCAGTTTCATTACTTTTTCTATCACATCCCTTACACAACCCGTTCCTCCCGTAAGATGGGAAATATAAACCGATTTTTCTTTGATCTCCTGTACAGCATCTGC
>SCVK01000506.1 GCA_004297075.1 Chitinophagaceae bacterium | reverse complement strand
CGCGGCACGAGATCTCGAGACGCTCGATGCCGACCTTGCCCACGAGACATATCTCGAGGCGCTCGCCGCGGCGATGTATGCGGGCCGGCTGGGTGGGCCGGACATGCTGGTACAGGTGGCCGAGGCCGCGGGCGCTGCCCTCGGCAGTGCGGCCGAGCTGCAACGGCCGGTGGACTTGCTGCTGAGCGGGGTGGCGAGCCGGATCGTCACCGGCGGCGGTACCGAACAGATGCGCGCCGCGCTGGAGCTCATGTGCCGGCACGCGCGGGACGCCGACGGCCAGCTCCTGCGGTGGATGCCGTTGGGACTCGCCATCGTTCAGGAATCGGCCGTCGGCGAGATTTGGGATGACGGCATCCACCGGCTGCTGGCCACCGCCGTGATTCGTCAGGCGCGTGACGCCGGTGCCTTGGCCGCGCTTCCGCCCGCACTCGCCTTCGGGGCCGGTGTGCATCTCCTGGCAGGCGAATTCGACACGGCGGCAGCACTTATCGCTGAGGCTGCCGTCATCTCGGCGGCGACCGACTATGCCCCGTTGCGGTACCACTCGCTGTCGTTGGCGGCGTTTCGTGGGGTTGCCGCCGATGCGGTCGGCCTCATCGAGTCCGCGGCGGCCGATGCGGCGGCCCGCGGCGAAGGCCGGGTACTCGGGGTCACTGGGTTTCTTTCGGCGGTCGTCTACAACGGACTCGGGCGTTATGCCGAAGCGTTCGCGGCGGCCAGGAACTGTTGCGACTACGACGATCTGGGCTTCTACAGCTGGGGTCTGATCGAGCTTGCCGAAGCCGCAACGCGCATCGGCGACAAGCAAACCGCGGAGTGGGCAGTGCAGCGGCTGGCCGCGCGCGCGGGCGCCAGCGGCACCGATTGGGGACTGGGAGCGCTCGCCCACGCGCGCGCCCTGGTGGCCGAAGACGAGGACGCCGACGCCCTGTACACCGAGGCCATCGAACGGCTCGGGCGCACCGGCGTTGTCTTCCTGCAGGCCCGGGTCCGGCTGTGTTACGGGGAAT
>SCVK01000505.1 GCA_004297075.1 Chitinophagaceae bacterium | reverse complement strand
AAGGCGATAGCCGCCCTTGGCGCTCAGCATCTCACCGTCAGAGCGCAGTTGCGGCAGGTTCTGGCGGGTCAGTGCGAGGACTGACGGCGTAGCGGTGCTCTGCAGTGCGATGTTCCAGCATTCCGCGGTCTCGATGATGTCCGCCGGGCGGAAGACATTGAGATTGGGAATGAGGCGCAGGCTCATCACGTGCTCGACCGGCTGGTGGGTCGGGCCATCTTCACCCAGACCGATGCTGTCATGGGTCAGCACATAGACCACCCGCTGCTGCTGCAGGGCGGAGAGGCGGATCGCATTGCGGCAATAGTCGGAGAAGACTAGGAAGGTGCCGCCATAAGGGATCACCCCGCCATGTAGCGCCATGCCATTCATCGCCGTGGCCATGCCGAATTCACGGATGCCGTAATAGAGGTAGCGCCCAGCATAGTCTGCTGCGGTCAGCGGCCCGGTCGATTTGGTCTTGGTGTTGTTTGATCCGGTCAGGTCGGCCGAACCACCGACCATTTCCGGCACGGCCGCGGTCAGCACTTCAAGCGCCATTTCGGAAGCCTTGCGCGTGGCGACCTTTTGCGACTGGCCGAGCCAGGCGGCGAAGGCCGCATTGGCATCGTCCATCTCGGGCAGCTTGCCGGCCATCCTGCGGGCGAATTCCTTGCCCTGCGGGTCGGCCGCGATCCGCTTTTCCCATTCGGCGCGGGCTGCAGCCCCCTTGGAACCCAGCGAGCGCCAGTCCGCCAGGATTTCTGCCGGGACTTCGAAGGGAGCGGCAGTCCAGCCCAGTGCTTCGCGCGTTGCGGCAACTTCGTCGGCGCCGAGCGGGCTGCCGTGGACGTTGTGGCTACCCTGCTTGTTGGGTGCGCCCTTGCCGATCACGGTGCGGCAGGCAACCAGCGACGGGCGCGGATCGGCGGCAGCCTCAGCGAGGGCGCGGGCGATATCGGCGTGATCGTGTCCATCGCACGAAGTCACGTGCCAGCCAGTCGCGACATAACGTGCGGCAATGTCTTCGCTAGTCGAAAGGTCAGTATCACCATCGATGGTGATCCTGTTGTCGTCCCACAGCACGTTGAGGCGGCCAAGCTTGACGTGCCCGGCGAGGCCAATCGCTTCGTGGTTGACGCCTTCCATCAGGCAGCCGTCACCCGCAATTACCCAGGTGTTGTGATCGACCAGGCCATCGCCGAAGGTGGCGTTGAGGTGTCGTTCGGCAATCGCCATGCCGACTGCCATCGCCAGGCCCTGGCCCAGCGGACCGGTGGT
>SCVK01000169.1 GCA_004297075.1 Chitinophagaceae bacterium | reverse complement strand
GCTCTTCCGATCTACTGAATGTAATATCTATGCCTGCTTTGGCTGAATGGGCGGAACGGGTATCGGGCATGTACCCGTTCTGATCCAGTGTAAAAGCCAGGGCCTGGTTCTGGTTAAACACATTCCGGATCACATTAAACTGCTGGTAGCTGCCCCGGTAACTGTAATTATAGGAACCAAACAGGTTGATGCGGTTTTTACGATAGTTCAGGTTCAGTCCGCCATTGGTTTTAGGATACACTCCCTGGCCATATCCCAGGTTCAGGCTGCCATTAAACCCAACGGTTCTGTTCTTTTTGGTTTTGATATTGATCACCCCCGAATTTCCCGATGCATCAAAACGGGCCGGTGGGTTGGTCATGATCTCTATCTGGTCCAGCTGGCTGGCGCTCATGCCTTTCAGCAGGTTGGCCAGGTCGGTGCCGCTCAGGTAACTGGGGCGCCCATCTACCAGTACCGTAACGCCCTGTTTGCCTTTGAGGCTGATATTGCCATCCTTATCTACCGATACACCCGGCGATTTCTCCAGCACTTCCAGCGCGGTATTGCCGGCATTGGTGGGTGATGCATCTACATTCACCACCATTTTATCGGCTTTCAGTTCTACCAATGGTTTTTTGCTGCTCACGGTTACTTCGCCCAGTGATTTGGCCTGCAGGGGCAGTTCAATGCTGCCGAGCGATAAAGCGCTACCTGAAAACGGATAAACCTGGGATAGATAAGGCTGAAAGCCCAGGCTGTTCACCGATACCCGGTAACTGCCAGCCGCCAGGTTGGTAAACTGGAACTGACCGGCTTTGTCGGTTAAAGCAATTTTAACCAGGCTGGAGTCTTTGGCTCGCAATAAAGAAACCGAAATGGATTCCAGGGGTTGCTGCTGGCTGGTGAGCGTTCCGGAGATCTGTGCCCGGGAGGTAAATGCCAGGACCAGTAAACCGGCGGCTAAGAGAAAGCGATGTAAAGTTTTCATGTGTTTTAGTTTCGGGTATAGGGTTAATGCCCGTCAAAAATGCTATGCGAACCGGTGCCGGCTAATCACATGAACATGTGTCTCAGGATAAACGGCTATTGAATGGGATAGACCAACCATACAGCCTGTGCCCGATACCGGTTCTGTCAGTTTTTTACATAGCTGTATCACAAACGTACAATATGCTTATCCTATAATTAATATTATGTTAAATGGCGCACAGCGAAAGCCCTTGTTTTCTTTTTTTTCTGCTCACGCTACTTTTATTGTAGCGAAGGGTTAAGATAAACGCCTGCGGCATTAGTCTAAGTTTGGAAAATACCGTTTACCATTGATTGATTCATTGATTTGCATCTATCTGCCTTTGGCAAGCGGTAAGCTCATGCTAAGATGCCAATGCAAGTTCACGAGTCTTTTTTATGACCAATTTTAAAACCTTCTCTAATTCTACAATCTTTTCTTTAGAATACACAATTCCAATTGGCTTTCCTTTTTTCATATCGTGTTTCACGAATATTAATGTTCCCTTTTTCGATGCTTCTATTCCATGTGTTCCAATTTCAATCTTTGCATGAGCAAATATGTTTCTGTGCTCCATTAAGTCTGAAATATGATTTGTGATGGTCTTAAATATTTTCTTAACATCAGCATTGTCCTGTTTATAGGATAAAATGTCGCTATAAATACCGATTTTCTTTTCAAATTCCAATCTTCTGGAATCAAGTACTTGAGTAACAAACTGCGTTTGCTTATCCTTTTGTTGGACAAAGTAATTGCTAATAAATAGGTCTATATTCATTTCGATATCAATAAAGGCATCGATGAATTTACCTCTCAATATTTGGCTTTGCTGTATAATGGCTATATACTGCTTATTCTTTTCATTCATAACAGTCAGTTTTGGTTCCCCTTAAGATACAGATTATAGTGAAACCCTTCGCCTCCGCCTCAGAAAATGGGTAGGCTCCGCCGCTTCAAAAAAAATAAAACAAGGTCTTTCTCCCCCTCCGGGTCTTTCTATAAACCACCTCACTAACCCCAGCCTTCAGGCTGGGGTCTATCAACCACAATATCCCCCGGGCTTCAGCCCCCCATCAGGGCTAAAGCCCGCCAACGTATCAGTACATGCTGCCCCCATGCTAAAGCATGGGGTTAATATGAATAGTCATTTGGTTAGGCGTATGCTTTCCATTTTTTATTCTTCGGAGGATCTCTGAATATTTTGAACAATTTTATTCCTGGAATTTACCATAAATTCATTCTGATTTTTTATCCAAAAACAATCCCCATGCGCAAAAACACAGCTTTTATCTGCCTTTTATTACTGCTCTTAACTTCCTGTGTCACTGTTGTTAGACCAACTTCTGCCACACCGGCTAAACCAGCCGCTGTGCCCGGGGCAGCTACCACTAATCAGTAATTGATTCAACAGTTTATACAAGAGAAAATGTAAAAGCCTGATAGGTAGTTGATACGAACCTGTCAGGCTTTTATATTTGTTATAAACGTTGCTTATTCCGGTATGAGGCGGATGATCCTGCCCGGCCCTTCTACAGATACATACACAGACCCATCCGGTGCCTGGCGCACATGCCTAACCCGTCCGATCTTTTCCAGCATTTTGTGTTCTTTCACCACCTGGTTATCCTTGATCTCGAGGCGGGCCAGGTATTGTAAGGCCAAACCGCCTACCAGCAGGTTCCCCGTCCAGCTTTTGAATTTGGGATCGGTAATTACTGCCATGCCACAGGCCCCGATGGAGGGGATCCATTTGTATACCGGATCCGTAATACCCTCTTTCGTAGGACTTGCTGAAACCGGTTTATCATCATAGTTAACACCGTAAGAAACCCAGGGCCAGCCGTAATTATTACCTGCCTGTATAATATTTACTTCATCACCTCCCTTGGGGCCGTGTTCGGCTTCCCAGATGGTTTTGGTGAAGGGGTTATATACGAGACCCTGCGGATTGCGGTGCCCGTACGTATACACCGTAGTGGTGGCCGTATTACCCGGTAATACCGGGTTTCCGGCGGGTATGCCTCCCTCCTGCGTTAAACGGTGCACTTTGCCCCAGGTGCTGTTTACATTCTGCGCATTCTGGTTGGGAGAATTGATTCCGCCGTAGGTGGTTGCGCCGCCTTCTCCCACACTTACATACAGGTTACCCGCTTCATCAAAATCAATGCGGCTGCCGTAGTGGCCCTGCATGGTATTGGCCGAGTTGGAACTGAGTAATATTTTCGGTTCGGTTAGCTGGTCGTTAACCAGTTTACAGCGCAGCAGGTTCCAGCTGCCGCCACCGCCGGGGTAATTGCCGGCATAGGTGAGAAAGATCCAGCCATTGCTCTTGAATTGCGGCGAAACGCGGATATCGAGCAGTCCACCCTGTCCGCCACTATTGATCTCCGGCAGTCCGGTGATCTCTTTGATCGTGGTATCTGAACGGCGGTATAATTTTCCTTTCTTCTCGGTAAACAACAGATCGCCATTGGGCAGAAAATCCATGCCCCAGATAATTTCATACCCGCTAAACAGCACTTCTGTTTTTACGGTGGGTTCGTTTTGCTGTGTGGTACTGTCTGTAGCAGGTGTGTTTTTGCCATTGGATGAGCAGGACATCAGTGCGGTGATGGCCAGGGCCAGGAAAATGTTTGAGCGGGTCATAGGTTGGTTTGTGTTTTAAAGATAAGGATCAGCCAGCGTATCGGAAAGGTGTTTTGGCAGGTATTTCCGGTATCCCCCATAAAAAACGCCGGCCGGGGCCAGCGTTTTCACTATCAGATGAAAGGTTTAATATTTACCATGTAAGGCATCAAACTCTTTGTACTTGGCTTCAAAAGCATCAAAAGCTTTGAGGTCTTTACCACGTACTTTATCGCGCTTATACGCATACAGGTTAGCGAGGAAGTCAACGGCTTTGTTGATCACGCTTTTCTCTGTATTGGTACGGGTGGCTTTGTCTTTTAAGATAAAGTACGCTTTCTCGAGCCACTCCAATGACATGTTCAGGTTATCATTCAGTGGTTTTTCAATATCCGCATTGGCTTTGCGGATAGGATCCAGTTTGGCTTTCAGGGCCGCTTCGGCTGCCGCTTTTTTCTTGGGGTCTTTTTCTACCGGTTTGTCGGCATTGATCCCCTGCATGGTACGGATATTCTGTGCATACGCATCATCATAGCTGCCAAAAAGATTGTAATACACCACGCCTACGTTAAAGGCAGCAATGGCGTTCTGGGCGTTTTTGCCATAGGCTTTTTTGTAGGCATCCACCGCTTTCAGACTATACATACGTTCGGTGGCACTGTCCATGCTTTTGTCTTTGTTATGCGCATTCACAAAAATATCAGCAAACTGCAGGTACTTTACTTCGCTCAGGGTGCCTGCCGCATCATCTTTGTCGTACAGGGCCGTTTTTTCGGCCAGGTTCATGTTCTGGTCCATATAATCGATCTCAAACTCATCCCATGCATATTTAGGATACAGTTCTCTTCCCAGTGCCAGGTATTTCTTAAACAGTTCTTCGTTTTTGGAAACCGTATAATGGTTAGCGAGGAACTTGTAGATATCGATGTACATATCAGTTGATACTTTCGCATCAGCCAAACGGCTGTAATATTTAGCGGCATCATCCAGTTTAGATGCATTCTGGTAAGCATAGGCCAGGTACAGGATCGATGTGGTATCAAATGCGATGCTGGCATTGCTCCATTTGTTCTTGAAAATGAAATCGCTGTATTCTACGGCATATTTGAAATTGCTGGCGGCATCTTCCCATTTCTTGTCGTTGAAGAGTTTTACGCCATTGGCATAAGAAGTGGCATACATATCAAAAAAGCCTTCCGCGCCTTTTTCTTTTACCAGGGCAAAAGCAGGATCCGCGTCGGTATATTTTTTGAAAGCCTCATCTGCGGTTGCCAGTGCTGCAGGGTATTTGGCACGCAGGTTGGCATCTTTATACACGGCAGCATATACTTTGGCTTTCCAGTACATCGCGCTCGGTTTGGTGTTCTGTTTGGGATCGGCCATTACCTTGTCTATCTCGGTTTTGGCATCTTCCATTTTATTGATCAGGTAAGCGGTCTGCACCTTATTCAGGTCTTGCGCCTGGGCCATTTGCAGGCTTCCTGCGATCATCATAAGCGTTAAAAGCTTCTTCATAAAGAGGGGTTTATTATTGATTTTCAGTACTATTTTCGTTGTTATCTGCTATTTTAGTTTCATCTGAAGCCGGGTTTTCTTCTCCTGGTTCCGGATTGGTTACGGGTTCTTCTTCCTGGTCTTCGATCTGCGAAATAGCGGCAATCTCATCTCCTTCATCCAGCCTAATCAGGGTTACGCCCTGTGTGGCCCTGCCCGCTTCGCGGATATCCTGGATGCCGGTTCGGATGGTAATGCCCGATTTACAGGTAATGATCAGGTCTTCTTTCTCCGTTACATACAAAACGCCTACCAAACTGCCGGTTTTCTCCGTTACGTTGATGGTTTTAACACCTTTACCACCCCGATTGGTGATCCGGTATTCA
>SCVK01000168.1 GCA_004297075.1 Chitinophagaceae bacterium | reverse complement strand
TGCCTGGCGGCCAGTAAGGATAAAACGGTGGCAGCAAGCAAGGAGCCCGTACCCAGGATACCGGAAAAAGTTTTCAGGTATTTTCTTCCAAACAGACCCAGCACCAGGAAAGTGATCAGTGGCAAAAGCGGGATCCATACTATGTAGGAATAGTTTGACATCGTTTTAATATTTCAGTTCCGTGGCATCTTCCACATCTATTGAGTTATGGCTTCTGTACAGGTTAATAATAATGGCAATGGCCACCGCCGCTTCGGCCGCCGCAATGGTAATGATGAACAATGTGAAAAAGATCCCGTCCAGCTTTTCGGGCCAGAGGTATTTATTGAAAGCTACAAAGTTGATGTTCACGCTGTTAAGCATCAGTTCTATCGACATCAGCATTGTGATGATATTACGGCGGGTAAACAAGCCATACATACCAATGCAGAACAATGCGGTACTAACAAACAGGATATGCGCCAGGGGTACACTATTCATATCAAGCCTCCTTTTCAGTTGTGGATGAAGTAAAATCTGAATGAATCATCAGTTTGCCGGCCGGCGGTTCAGCTGCTTCCAGGTTTCCGCTTTTGTTTTTCATGGCAATCACAATACATCCTACCATAGCCGCCAGCAATAACATACTCACTGCTTCAAAAGGAAGGATAAATCCATGCTGCGTAGTACTCAGCATTTGCATACCAATTTCTCCCACGGCTACCTGGAAAGGTCTGGATGCCTGTTCCGCGAAACCGTATTCCGAGATCAGGTTATAGATCAGTGCCAGTCCGAATAAAACGGCCAGCAACGAAAACAAGACATGTTTACCCGAAGGTTTGGCCATTTCTTTACCCGATTGCTGGGTAAGGAAAATGGAAAAAATGATCAGTACCACAATACCTCCTACATATACAATGATCTGTACCGCGGCTATAAACTCTACCTGCAGCCAGAAATACAAGGCGGCAATGCCTACCAGTGAGAATAACAGCCAGATGGCAGACCGGAATATTTTTCGTGTGGTAACAGCCAGTATACCCGCTCCGAGGATAAAAGCTGCTATGCAATAGAATATGATGGCAGATGCTTCCATTATTCAACGCCCTCCCTTACTTTAGAACCTGGTTTATTTAATTTTTTGGTTAGTTTGTTTCTATCGTACACACTGTGCTCAAAATTCTGTGCCATACTGATGGCACCTGTTGGACAGGCTTCCACACATAAATTACACATGGTGCAGAGTTCAAGGTGATAGATGAATGTATCGATCGCTTTTTTCTTTTTGCCTTCGGGTGTCATGTCAAATTTGGTGATGATCTTGATAGTGCCGTTGGGACAGGCCAGTTCACAGGCAGTGCAGCCCGTACAGGCATGTTCATTATTGGCATCATGCGCCATCACCACTTCGCCCCGGAAACGCTCGGCCAGTTTCAGCGTGGCGCGGTTATCGGGGTATTGTTCGGTAATAATTTCTTTGGGATGAAAAAAATAATAGCCGGTCTTCCGCATCCCCTTCAGCAGAGAGGTTACGCCACCTACAACATCTTTTATGTACTCTTTTAAAAACATGTATCCTGTTTTATATTCTCTGTGATTCTCTGTAATTCCGTGATTCTGTGTTGAAAATATAGATTCACAAATACTGCTTTTTCAACGCAGAAACAAAAAGAACACGGAGTTTCACGGAATGTTACTGAATAAAAGCCGCTCACACTCAACCTAAAAATGCCAACCTAAAATTGCTATCAATGTTACCAGTAAGAGGTTGAACAAACTTATCGGTAACAGGTATTTCCACTCCAGGTTCAACAACTGGTCTACCCGCAAACGAGGGAAGGTCCAGCGGAACCACATAATTAAAAAGATGAGGAAAAATGTTTTTCCAAAAAACCAGACAGAGGAGGGGATATAATCCATCACGTGGTTAAAGCCTTCCCAGTTGCCGATATGCAAAGGCATCCATCCTCCCAGAAACAGGGTGGCACCAATGGCACACACAATAAATATGTTGATATATTCCGCCAGGAAGAACAGGGCAAATTTCATCCCCGAATATTCTGTATGGAATCCTGCCGTTAATTCTGATTCTGCTTCTGCCAGGTCAAAAGGTGCCCGGTTGGTCTCAGCCGTAACGGCGATCAGGAAAATGACGAAAGCGATGATCACCGGAATATGTCCCTTGAACAGCCACCAGCCATCCTGCTGCGAAGCAATGATATCAGAGATCTGCAGGCTACCGGTTAATACCACTATGGATAAGATGGCCAGTCCGGCAGACAATTCATAACTCACGATCTGCGCACCACTGCGCATGGCACCCAACAAAGAATACTTGTTATTACTGGCCCATCCTGCCATCAGGATCCCTATCACAGATAGGGAAGAAACGGCAGATACATAC
The DNA here is from genome assembly GCA_004297075.1 of Chitinophagaceae bacterium. Lineage (GTDB taxonomy): Bacteria > Bacteroidota > Bacteroidia > Chitinophagales > Chitinophagaceae > Sediminibacterium. Next base: position 2,076 of record SCVK01000168.1, on the reverse strand, counting down.
AGCACACCTATATTGATATCCCAGATCTGAAAATTTTTGGCAAAAGCGATGGGTGCCAGCAGCAGCATGGCCACGATCATCACTACAAAGGGGGCGAGGTTGAACAGGAACTTATCCGCCAGATCGGGGGTAAGTCCTTCTTTCATGATCAGTTTTACCGTATCGGCCACCGTCTGGAACATCCCACCCGGGCCTACACGATTAGGCCCCAGCCTGATCTGGATATGCGCAGCCACTTTCCTTTCCATCAGTACCAATACCAGTCCCAGCACCGCAAATAAAGAAATGGCCAGCAGTATCACAATGGCGCATTCAATCAACAAAGCCACCTGCGGGTTGAATGTGTTGAGCAACCAGTTTTGTACCGTGCCTGTTATGCCTTCTAAACTGAACATCGCTTATAAATTACTTTCGTTTATGATCGTTGTATGGGCAATTGTGAATGGTGAATGGTGAATTGTCAATACCCTATTCACCATTGCCCATTGCCAATTCACTACCGACTACTCACCACTCCCTACCTGTCAATATCCGGTATCACCAGGTCCAATGTTCCCATGGTGGCCATCAGGTCTCCGATCTTGCTGCCTCTGGCCATATGATCCAGTGCGGAAAGATTGGAAAATCCGGGTGATCGGTATTTAATCCGGTACGGCGTGGTTCCTCCCTCACTTACCAGGTACACACCCAGTTCACCACGGGCTGTTTCTACTCTTGTATAAAACTCTCCTTTCGGTGGTTTCAGTACCGCTTTTGTTTTGGCCTGGAATTCTCCTTCCGGAATGGAGTCGATCAGTTGTTCGATGATCCGGATAGACTGGTTCATTTCTCTTACCCTTACCATATAACGGGCAAAAGAATCTCCGGCAGTATCGAGCACTTCATCAAATTGCACCTTATCGTATACTTCATAAGGATAGAGCTTCCTGATATCACAACTTACCCCACTGGCCCTTGCTACCGGGCCGCTGCAACCATACGAGATCGCATCTTCCTTGGATAAAAAACCTACCCCTTTGGTACGGCTCTGGAAAATCACGTTATTGGTAACCAGGTCCTCGTACTCAGTTACTTTATGCTTGAACTGCGTTACAAACTCTTTTACTTTTTGCTGAAAGGAAGGATGGATATCATACATCACACCACCCGGCACCATATAGTTCATGGTTAACCTGGCGCCGCAGGTTTCTTCCATGATATCTGTGATCAGTTCTCTTTCGCGGAATGCGTAGAAGAAGGGAGTAAAAGCTCCCAGATCCATGGCCATGGCACCGATCCACAGTTCGTGCGAAGCAATACGGGTCAGTTCATTCATCAATACCCTGATCACTTTGGCACGTTCCGGCACTTCTATCTGCATGGCTTTCTCCACCGTCATGGCACAGGCCAGGTTATTGATATGGGCCGAGAGATAATCCATGCGGCTGGTTACATAGGTAAACTGCCGGTAAGTAAGGCTCTCCGTCATTTTTTCGATAGAGCGGTGGATATAACCCAGGTGGGGTTCAATTTTTTTGATGGTTTCGCCGTCGAGTGTGATCACGAGATGCAACACACCATGCGTGGCAGGGTGCTGTGGACCCATATTAATCACCAGTTCGCCTTCAGGGCCGTCTGCTGTGGTATCTTTTATCACATCTGTTTGCGTATACATGCCCGGCTACAGTTTTATCATATTAATAGGATCCTCAAAATCTTTCCGCAAGGGGAATCCTTCAAAATCATCTGTCAGTATCAGCCTGCGCAGATCCGGATGGTTCAGGAATATCACACCGAATAACTCAAATACTTCCCGCTCATGAAATTCTGCCGTACGCCAGATATCGCATACCGTTTCAATTTCTGGTGTGGTCCTGTCAAGGTTGGCTTTTACTACGATAGTATGTCTGTGTGTGGTGGAAGAAAGATGGTACACCATGGTAAGGTGGGTTTTCCAGTCAACACAGGTGAGACAGAAAAGGTAATCAAAGTGCATCGCCGACCGGCGCAGTCCCTGAGCCAGTGCTTTCCATTTGGCAGGTTCTACGAGAATATTCAGCCACTCGCCGGTTTCGTCAAAACTGACGGAAGGTTCCA
>SCVK01000167.1 GCA_004297075.1 Chitinophagaceae bacterium | reverse complement strand
TTTATGCCATGCTGCGTTGAATATTTATTATGACGAACGGCCAGCCTATACCATTAACTGCACATAGTTTTGCAGGATGAAAACAATTCATTTTGTATTTGGCTCACAGGGTGCGGGTAAATCAACTTATGCCAAACAACTGGCAAAAGAAGTAAACGGTGTTCACCTGGCCATTGATGAATGGATGTGGGAACTATTTGGGGCAGATCTGCCCCAACCCATCAACATGGCCTGGGTCATGGAAAGAGTGGCCCGTTGCGAGAAAAGGATCTGGGCAAATACCCTGCAGATCATTGCCACCGGTACGCCGGCGATCCTCGACCTTGGATTTATGAAAGCACAAAGCAGACAGCTGTATAACACCCTCGCTGCCAACCTGAACATCCCGGTGCAGTGGCATTATGTAGATGCACCGGTGGAAACAAGATTACAAAGGGTGATCAACAGAAATGCAGAAAAGGGTAACACTTTTTCGTTCGAAGTGAGTCCGGAAGCCTTTCATTTCATGGAAAGCCAGTTTGAAAGGCCCACGGAAGAGGAATTGGCTAAGGCATTGGTTATTTCTACCCACTTGCCATAACTTGTTATATTCGGTTAACCCCAGCTATATTTCCTTACTAAAAGAATGAAATGAAAAAGATTGGTCTTATCGGCGGCATCAGTTGGGTTTCTACAGTAGATTATTACAGATATATCAATGAAGGTATTAATCAGCAATCTGGTGGACTTCAGTTTGCCGAATGTATCATTTACTCGCTCAACTTCGGAGAAGTACAGGAAAAAACATGGGAACACTCTTTTGATTTGTTTGTGCAGGCAGCTGAAACGCTAAAGACGGCCGGAGTTTCTGCGCTTGTATTGTGCGCCAATACCGCACATCTTTTTGCCGATGCACTGGAACTCAGAACCGGTTTACCTATCATTCATATTGTTACAGAAACGGCAAGAACAATTAACCGTCAGGGTTTGAAAAAACTGGGACTGCTAGGTACAAAGTTTACAATGGAAATGGATTTCTACCGAAAGAAACTGGAAGCAGCAGGTCTGGAAATCCTGGTACCCGAAGAACAGGATACCCGTGATTATATCCAATATACCCTGAAAGAAGAATTAGGCCGGGGATTGGTTAACCCAGTTACCAAAGAAACTTATCTCCAAATCATACAAAGCCTCATTAACCGGGGGGCTGAGGGTATCATTGCCGGCTGTACCGAAATTCCGTTACTACTTAACCAGGATGATCTTACCATTCCACTCTTTGATACAACAGCCATCCATTCTCAGGCTGTTGTTACCTATATGCTTTCCGACTGAATGGATCATTTCCTGCAATCATTCCGGCCGGTTGCTCCGTTTACAGTAATTTTACTTGTATAGCAGTTAAACATGCTTAACCCGGAGTTGTTCATTGCTACTAAATGTATTCTCACATGGGAACAGGCTCTACAATGAAACTGAACGAACTTAATAAATTGACCAGTCTACTGTACAGCACCGCACCTATGCCGGTACTGTTTCTGGGTCATGGAAGTCCGATGAACGCCATCGAAGAAAATGAATTTGTGCAGGGTTTCCGGGAAACAGGTAAAACCATTCCCAAACCCAGTGCCATCCTATGCATTTCGGCACACTGGGAAACCAGGGGCACTTTCATTACCGCCATGGAAAAACCCAGAACCATCCACGATTTTGGTGGATTTCCGCAGGCTTTGTTCGATGTGCAGTATCCCGCTCCCGGCGATCCTTTGCTGGCCAGAGAAACCCAAAGCCTGATTACAAAAACAACTGTTGGCCTGGATGTAAGCTGGGGACTGGATCATGGTGCCTGGAGTGTGATCAAACATTTATATCCTGCGGCTGATGTACCGGTGATAGAAATGAGCATCGACCACTATCAAACCCCGTTATATCATTATGAACTGGCCAAAGAGCTGACGGCTCTCCGCAAAAAAGGGGTGCTTATTATCGGCAGTGGTAATATGGTACACAATCTGCGCATGGTGGCCTGGGATAAATTGAATACGGATGCTTACGGTTACGACTGGGCCATTGAAGCGAGTGAGCAAATGAAACAATATATCCGCTCCGGCGATCACCAGTCATTGATCCGCTTCCGTTCACAGGGCCTGGCCTTTGATCTTGCCATTCCTACACCCGAACATTACCTGCCCCTGTTGTACACGTTGGCACTGCAGGAAAAAGGCGACCAGGTAAGCTTTTTCAATGATAAACCCGTGGGTGGTTCCTTAACCATGACTTCAGTAAGAATAGACAAAGCATAAAACCAGCCTCTTATCCGAACCCTGCATACCAACCTTATTTACTGATAAGGCCTCTCGCTATCTTTCGTAACTTTACCAGGTTACCACTTCATGCAAATATTTTACCATGAAAAATCAAAATATTCAGACAGAAGTTGACGCCAGTTATCTCTATAACAAACTGGCCGAAAACGAATCGGACCCCACTATTGCCAATGTGTTCAGGCAGATGAGCGAGATCGAGAAAAGTCATGCGGAAGCTTTCGCCAAAAAAGAAAATATTCCGGCGGCACAGCTGATGCAGCCTTCCTGGCGCGCCAAAACCCTGAACACCATCGGCCGTATTTTTGGATATGATTACGTGCTGGGCTCTTTGATGGATACGGAGAAAAGTCTCTCCAATGCCATCATCAGCACCAAAAAGAAAAACCAGTTAGCGTTAACGGGTACCGAAAATAACCACGTAACCATCCTCCGCACCATCCTGGAAAAAGAAGATAAAGTAACTGGCGCCCAATTGTCAAAGTTTGAAAGAAAACACCGTTCTGTAGGGGGTAATGCTATCCGTGCCGCAGTGTTGGGTGGTAACGATGGACTGGTGTCTAATTTCAGCCTGATCATGGGTATTGCAGGTGCCTCTGCGGGGCAGGAAGGCGTGTTACTCGCAGGTTTGGCGGGTTTACTGGCGGGGGCTTTGTCTATGTCGCTGGGCGAATGGATCTCGGTAAAAAGCTCACAGGAATTGTACGAGAACCAGATGCAGATAGAAATGGATGAACTGGAAACCAACCCCGAAGGCGAAATGAGAGAGCTGGCCCTGATCTATATTGCCAAAGGTGTTCCGGAAGAACAGGCACATATCATGGCGCAGGATATTATGAAAGACAAGGGGGTGGCGCACGATGTACTGGTAAGGGAAGAGTTAGGCATTAATGCAGAAGAACTGAAAGGCTCTGCCATGGAAGCAGCTGTATATTCCTTTATTTTCTTTGCCATCGGTGCCATCATACCCGTGATCCCTTTCTTCTTTCTAACTGGTATGAATGCAGTCATGCTGAGCGTGGGGATGAGTGCCGTTGGTTTATTCCTGATCGGTGCCGCCATCACTTTATTTACCGGAAAAAATGTATGGTATTCCGGTTTCAGACAGGTATTATTCGGTTTGGCAGCCGCCGCCATCACTTTCGGGATCGGTAAACTGATCGGTGTTTCGATAGCGGGTTAAAAAATCCTGCCATTCATCTATTTTTTAAGTCCGGCAAAAAATGCCGGGCTTATTTTTACAATCCTATGAGCTCATTGCTGAAAGATATTTATTCTCCTGCCTTTTATAACCGATTCGGAGGAGTGGTAGCCGAAGTGATCCCTGCTTTCGACAAAAAGAAATTTACCCAACTGATCTTTGCAGACAACTGGGAAGAAAAAGAACTGAAAGACAGGATGCGGCATACCTCGCTGGTGCTGCACCAGTTCTTACCCAAGGGTTTTGATAAGGCAGCCAAAGCCATTGACAGGATCATCCTGCAATTGAAAAAAACAGGTTTTACCGAGAACAGTCTCGAGTTTATGTTCTTTCCTGATTATATTGAGGTATTTGGCCTGGATGATTTTGCCACAGCGGTGCGGTCCATCGAATCTGTCACCCAATTCACGAGCTGCGAATTTGCGGTGCGCCCGTTTTTATTGAAATACGAGAAAGAGATGCTGGCGCAGATGCATCAATGGTCGTTGCATCCCAATCACAAAGTAAGACGTCTTTCTTCTGAAGGTACCCGGCCAAGACTGCCCTGGGCCATGGCCATCCCTTATCTGAAAAAAGATCCCTCGCCCATTCTTCCGCTGTTGGAAAATCTCAAAAACGATCCTGCAGAATGGGTGCGTCGCAGTGTGGCCAATAACCTGAATGATATTTCGAAAGATCATCCGCAGATAGTTACCGGCATTGCAAAAAAATGGAAGGGCATCAGCAAAGAAACAGATGCCATTATCAAACATGGCAGCAGAACCCTGCTGAAACAGGGCCATTCAGACATACTGCAGTATTATGGTCTGAGTAACAGTACCGATATTGAAGTAAAAAAAGCCACGATCCAAACGCCTTCCGTAAAAATCGGTAAAGAGCTGGCATTCAGCTTTACGCTGCACAATCATTCCGGAAAAGTACAAACGGTGAGATTGGAATATGGTATTTATTACCTACGCCAGAACGGACAGTTATCCAGAAAAATATTTAAGATCAGTGAAAGGGTGATGCAGGCTGACGAAAAGCTGGAGGTTACCCGTAAACAGAGTTTCCGATTGATTACTACCCGTACATTTTATCCGGGACAACAGCAGTTATCGATCATCATCAATGGACAGGAACGAAAAATCATGCAATTCAGTTTAACAGAGTAGTGCTTTCGAGCCTCAGATCCGGTTCGTATCTTTAGGGTGTCAATAAAAACCCATGCTTACTTATCTGCTCCTCTGGTTTCCGATGATGCTGATCGCAGTACTCAATGGAACTGCAAGAGACCTCGTGTATAAAAA
>SCVK01000166.1 GCA_004297075.1 Chitinophagaceae bacterium | reverse complement strand
AATCCCAAGTATTTCAGACAGTGGTAAACTGAACCCTATGCCTGCTGTTTTGTTATTTCTGAAAGCCCTATCATGAACTGGATTCCCCTTACCACAGAAGATCAACTTATATTGATCAAAGAAAAATCATTCAGCATTCCGCAGGTTATTTTCAAACACAGCACCCGTTGCGGTACGAGCAGTATGGTGTTAAACCGTTTGGAAAGAGCAGAAGCACCTGCCACCATCGATTTTTATTATCTCGACCTGCTGGCCCATCGCAATATCTCCGATAAAATTGCCGAAGATTTTCAGGTGTATCATGAATCACCGCAAATATTACTGATCCGCAATGGCGAATGTGTGTATGATGAAAGTCATATGGCCATTACCATGGATGAACTGGTATCTATCAGCGCCGCATAAGAAACAAGGAATAATTTTTACGGCTTCCGCCCTTACTCGTTGAATATTCAGCATCTTTGCTTTCTAACAACAAGTACATGGAAATTGCAGGCTACCTGGCTGCTTTACTGATAGGCGTATCTCTGGGACTGATCGGCGGTGGCGGCTCCATTCTCACGATTCCTGTACTCGTGTATCTCTTTGGCATCCCTCCTACTACAGCTACCGGTTATTCTCTTTTTATTGTGGGATGCAGCAGTCTTGCCGGCGCCTACAAAAATTACCGCCGGGGTAATATCAATGGCAGGGCTGCACTGTATTTTGGGTTCACTTCCATCATCACTGTTTTACTGATCCGCAAACTCCTGTTACCGGTAATACCGGATGAACTGGCTGTAGTAGCCGGTTTCACGATTACCAAATCGCTGGTAACGATGCTGGTTTTTGCGGTGATCATGATCATTGCTGCCAAAAGTATGATACAGAAACAACCCTTGGTGGATGCGTCCCTGCAAAACCAGCCCATTCATCTTCCCAAAGCCCTGATCAGGGGTGTATTGGTCGGGATTTTAACCGGTTTCCTCGGTGCAGGTGGTGGTTTTATCATTATCCCCGTTCTTATTTTCTCTTTTCATCTCTCCATGAAAGATGCCATCGGCACTTCGTTGCTCATCATTGCCATGAACTCATTGTTCGGTTTCGCGGGGGATTTACTGCATACCCGGTTCGACTGGTGGTTACTGGTTCCTATTACCGCCATCGCAGTTACCGGCACCTTTATCGGCCGCAGACTGGGACAGGATCTGCCGGGAGAAAAATTAAAGAAATGGTTTGGCTGGTTCATCCTGCTGATGGGAATCTATATTATCATCCATGAACTCTTCCTGCATTAAGTAAATGGTGTTTTTGCGGCAACTTTTTTAAACACTGAGAAACAGAGGAACAGAGATACACAGAGTTTTTTATAATTTACAGTCTCACGGAATTATTTCGTTGATCAAATTCACAAACTATGCTGGAATGGATACAACAACCCTGGCCCTGGTATGTGGCAGGGCCCCTGATCGGACTGCTGGTGCCGGTATTATTACTGATTGGCAATAAAAGCCTGGGCATTTCTTCATCGCTGCGGCATATCTGTGCGGCCTGTTTACCGGCGGGTATTCCCTTTTTCAAATACAACTGGAAAAAAGAAGTCTGGAACCTTTTTTTTGTAGCGGGAGTTGTGGGTGGTGGTTTCCTGGCTGCTACCTTTCTTTCCCCTTCCGACCCGGTGATCGTGAATGAAAAACTGCTGCAGGAATTACAGGGATATGGTATCACCAACCATGACAACCTGATACCTTCTGAGCTGTTTAACTGGCCCGCATTACTTACTTTGAAAGGATTGATCTTAATGGTTGCCGGTGGATTTCTCGTAGGTTTTGGTACCCGTTATGCGGGAGGTTGTACTTCCGGTCATTCCATCATGGGCATGAGTAACCTGCAGTTTTCTTCGTTGATTGCCACTATCTGTTTTATGGCCGGCGGATTTATCATGGCCAATCTTATTTTACCCCTTATCCTGCAATTATGAACCCGTCCATCAAAGAAACCAATACTGATTTTGAAACCCGTTCACTGGATGCGGTTTGCGTAAACAGCAGTGACCTTTCGCATCCCTGGTGGTTCAACCTGAAATATCTCGCAGCGGGTCTTATCTTCGGGATCATCTTAACCAAAGCGGAAGTGATCTCCTGGTTCCGTATACAGGAAATGTTCCGGCTGCAAAGTTTTCACATGTTTGGTGTGATCGGTTCTGCCGTAGCAGTAGGCGCCCTCTCTGTTTTTCTGATCAAGAAATTCCATATCAAAACCATTTATGGCGAAGAAGTGGATCTGCCGGAACGTCCCTTTAACAAAGGACAGGTCATTGGTGGCCTGCTCTTTGGTTTTGGATGGGCCATGACAGGTGCCTGTCCCGGCCCTCTCTTTGCACAGATCGGCACGGGCGCCACCGTTGTGATTGTTACCTTAGTCAGCGCCATAACCGGCACCTGGGTATACGGATTGTTGAGAGATAAACTGCCCCACTAACCATGTTGCGAAAATATATCCTTCCCCTGTTTCTCACCCTGCTCATTACAGCACTGCTGTTGTATTGGATAGGTGGTGATAAAAAAGAAACAATGGTAACCGAAAACAAAACGGTCACTGAAGGAGATTGCTGGACGGGTGCCGGCATCTACCAGGTGCCCGTTGATGGCGATGGCGCTGAGATCCGTTACGGGAGAGAACTGATTGTAAATACGGCCCTTTATCTCGGTCCGAAAGGAACCGTTGCACAGATCACCAATGGCATGAATTGCCAGAACTGCCACCTCGAAGCAGGCACCAAACCCTGGGGCAATAATTATGGAGCAGTAGCTGCTACCTATCCCAGGTACCGCGACAGATCAGGCAGCCTCGAAAGCATTGAAAAAAGGGTGAATGATTGTATGGAAAGAAGCCTGAACGGACAACCGATCGACAGCAGCAGCCGGGAAATGCGCGCCATTGTAGCGTATATCCAATGGCTGGGGAAAGAAGTACCGAAAGGTACACGCCCCAAAGGTACAGGCATCAAGGATCTTCCTTTTATGACAAGGGCCGCCGACCCGGCAAAGGGTGCCCTGGTATATACCAATACCTGCCAGAAATGTCATGGCGCCAATGGCCAGGGGCAGTTACGGCAGGATGCAAAAAGGTATGAATATCCGCCTTTATGGGGGCCGCATAGTTATAATACGGGAGCCGGTTTATATCGCTTATCGCGGTTTGCAGGTTTTGTAAAAAACAATATGCCCAATCCCGCCAATTATCATACGCCGGTTCTCACGGATGAAGAAGCCTGGGATGTAGCGGCATTTGTAAATGCACAACCGAGGCCGGTGAAAGATCTCCGCAACGATTGGCCCGATATACGCACCAAACCTTTTGATCATCCTTTTGGTCCTTATGCAGACAGTCTCAGCGAACAGCAGCATAAGTTTGGGCCCTGGCAGAAAACAAAGTAGTTATGCCTGGATAAGGCTTCTTTTCATCAGCCAATCCAGCTGCACATCATCGCCAAGGATAAACTCGTGTTCAGAAAATTTTTCATACCCAAAAGCCGTATAGAAATCAATAGCGGGCTGGTTATCTTCCCAAACGCCCAGCCAGATCCACTCTTTCTGCTCTTGCTCCGCAAATGCAATGGCTTTTTGCATCAATAATTTACCGATCCCCTTTCCTATAAATGGCTTGCGAACATATAAACGGGAGATCTCCATGGCAGATACCGGTCCGAGTGCCTGGTGCGATTTGTTTTTGAGAAAGATATACCCCGCCGGAATATCATCTACCCATGCCAGAAAAAAACAATGGCCGGCCTGGGAAAATTCTTCCACCAGTTGTTCTTTGCTGAACTGTTCGGCCATGAACTTATCCATATCCGCCACCGTATTGTGCACGGCAAATGTATCATAAAAGGTTTCGCGACTGATCTCCGCAACCAGTTCCGCTTCTCCCGCTTCCGCTAATCTGAGCTGTACCATACAAAAAAATTACTGCAGGTCCCAAGCGTCCCAAAGAAACACCCCGCCACCCGCAGCAATCCAATTTTTAATTTTTAATTTCTAATTTTTAATTATCTCTACCACCATCGCACTTGCACCACCTCCCCCATTACAAATGCCAGCTGCTCCTATCTTACCGCCATTCTGTTTCAGTACATTGATGAGGGTAACAATGATCCGTGCGCCGCTGCAACCCAATGGGTGACCAAGCGATACGGCACCGCCGTTCACATTTACTTTGGCGGGATCCAGTTTCATTTTCTGTGCATTCACAATACCTACTACAGAGAATGCTTCGTTGAGTTCTACAAAATCAATATCGTTCATTTGCAAACCAGCTTTGGCAACGGCTTTGGGTACGGCCAATGAAGGCGTAGTGGTAAACCATTCAGGTGCCTGTTCGGCATCCGCATAACTTCTGATGATGGCGAGGGGTTTGATACCCATAGCATCGGCTTTTGCTTTGCTCATCAGTACCAATGCTGCTGCTCCATCATTCATGGTAGAGGCATTGGCAGCGGTTACAGTTCCCTCTTTGGCAAAAGCAGGTTTCAGTTCAGGGATCTTATCAAATTTTACATTGAAGGCTTCTTCATCTTTGGCAAAGAGAATGGGATCTCCTTTGCGCTGCGGAATGGGTACCGGAACGATCTCTGCATCAAATGCCCCATTGGCCCAGGCAGCCTGGCTACGCTGATAGCTCTGCACCGCAAAAGCATCCTGCTCTTCTCTGGAAATATTACATTCTCTCGCACACAGATCAGCCGCATTACCCATGGCATAGTTGTGGTACACATCTGTAAGCCCATCTTTGGCCAGGCCATCGATCATACTCACATTACCATATTTGTTACCCCAACGCATATTCGGACTGTAAAAAGGTACATTACTCATGCTTTCCATACCTCCTGCTACAACGATATCCGCATCGCCCAGTAAAATACTCTGGGCCGCCTGTGCTATGGCTTTCATGCCACTCGCGCAAACTTTGTTAACGGTGGTGCAGATAACCTGATCAGGTAAACCGGCAAATTTAGCTGCCTGGCGCGCAGGAGCCTGACCGGTGTTGGCCTGGATCACACATCCCATCAATACTTCCTGCACATCTGCGGGTTGGATGCCGGCTCTTTCTACGGCTGCTTTAATTGCAATAGCGCCTAACTGGGGCGCAGTAAAATCTTTCAAACTGCCACCAAAACTACCGATGGGGGTACGTACGGCTGAAACGATATAAACCATTGTAATCTGTTTAAGTTTTCGCAAAGTTACAACTTTGCACTAACAATTGTTAGCCTCTTGCCGGTAAGATGTAAATCCGAAATAACCCTATACCGTTGTTGATTGCCCGCCTCAGTTGTCAGGAAGATTTTGAGCATTCTCTTATTAATAAGAAAATGTCAAACCCGCTCTGAAGAACGGGGCAAAAAGGAAAAAACTAATTTGCCACGCTCTTCAGCGCGTGGATGCAAAGAATAGAAATATTTCTTGTTGGGGCTTCAGCCCCGAGTAGCATATGATATAATGTTCAGAACACCTGTGGTTAGCAACCAACAGCGACGAAGACGAAGAGAATCCGCTGCATTAATCATTTGCTTGTAGCAGCATGGTAATTTTTCTCCCCTGCCGGAATCGCAAAAGGTAACCGGTTCTGTGGCGGCGGCAACGGACAGGTAGCAAAAGCTGAAAAAGCACAGGGCGGGTTATACGCTTTATTGAAATCCAGTACCGTATTACCCTTCTCGTCGGGTAGAGCAGCATAGAGGAACCTGCCGGAGGGGTAAGTGTCTTTCCCATTGGTGGCATCTGCAAAAATGATAAAAAGCTGGTCTTCTTCCAGCAAAGCATCCAGCCGGTAGGTTTTACCATTGATACTGAATACCAGTTTACCCGGCGTTTGCTGGGCATTGGTCTGCCCCAGCACATTGGTGATAAAAATATTGCCCTGCTTCGGCGCTTCCAGTTTAGCCGTTACACGCCAGGAAATATTGGTAGGATACCGTTCAATACTCCGAAAGTTCCGCACCGCTTTGGAGGCAATATCGCGCAGCCGGATCCCCATTTTATCTTCCCGTTTGATCACGTTCCAGCGAAGTGTTTGCAAAGCCAGTAAAGGAGCCGGTTTTGCCTCTTCAAAAACGGTGAGGCTGTTCACTACCGAATCCTGTGAGGTAATAGTAACGCCGAGCTGACTGGTCCATATTACCTTCCCATTCTCCCATTCAAAATAGCCCGCCACAGCCGGCATCGAAGGATGTTTGTACACAAGATCGTTGCTGCTGCCACTGCCAAAATAATTCCTGCCGGGATGCAGCCAGAACAAACCTTCCAGGTTTAACCAGCCAGCCGGAGAACGGAGAAAATCAATCCGTTGTTGACTCCAGTGCACAATTTCATCCCGGTATTCGGGAGAGGTTTGTGCTACCGTATTATTTTGTAAGAGCAGACAGCCCACTAAAACCGGTAAAACAGTTCTTGCCAATACTTTCATCAGGTATTTTTAGGGGGCAAATATAATCATTTCATTAGTCTACCAATTAAATAGGCTATAATATCCGTGTATAATTAACCGCATTAAGCAAACAGGTGCTCCTTTGTTAACGGTAGTTGCATACATACCTATACCGACCGGCAGACTCTCGATTTCCTGCAGCTAAAGAATTATTTTTTATCCTTATCCTCTAAACAGGATAATTACCCCAGGCTTATAGCCATCCTCTACTGCCTGCTCTTATTGGCGTTCCAGAGATGGTCGCAATGGAACCACGAAAGAACAGAAAGGAAATATTGTGTTGCTCAGGTAAACGGATAATATAACTGGCAACGTTTCAGGAAATAGATTTAACAAGTTATAAAGAATTAACATATTATCTTCATTTCACCATTGCAGGTACTGGCATGGCCCCCCTATTTCAGTCAACTGAATTCTGGCTGATCAGTATCCATTTTTAAACCCTTTTCGGATCTATTACGATGAAGGGTTATGGAAAATGAATCACTAAGCATCTGTAGCATTTTAAGGTTCCTCATTACATCACATAATCATCCCTAATGATTCTGTTACCAAAACTATTGAGAAAATTGTATGCCTTTGCGGCATTAACAACACTGTTATCTGCCTCGGCGGCTGCACAAACGGCACCGGTAAAAGGAACCGTTACAGATACCCTGAATAAAACTGCGCTACACAATGCTGTGATTTATATCAAACAGCCCAAAGATTCTTCGCTGGTAAAATATACCCGGGCCAATACAAAAGGAGGATTTGATCTGGGAGAAGTAGCCAGCGGAAAGTATATCATGGTGGTTACCTATCCCGGGTATGCCGACTGGATTGATACGGTACAAACCATCCCCGGCAAACAGTTGTTCATTCCTATCGCGCTCACCACAAAAGCACATTTACTGGAAGAAGTGATCGTACGGCAAACCATTCCTCCCATCCGCATCAAAGGAGATACAACCGAATACCTCGCTGATAGTTTTAAAGTAAAACCCGGTGCCACCGTAGAGGATCTGCTGAAAGTGATGCCGGGCATTTCGGTAAACAGCAAGGGAGAAATCACTACCCAGGGACAAAAAGTACAGAAAGTACTGGTGGATGGGGATGAGTTTTTTGGAGATGATCCCACCATGGCTACCCAGAACCTGAATGCAAAAGACATTGCCAAAGTACAGGTATTTGACAAAAAAAGTGACCAGGCCACGCTAACCGGCATTGATGATGGCACCAAACAGAAAACGGTCAACCTCATCATGAAAGAAGATGCCAAAAAAGGCTATTTCGGCACGGCTACGGCAGGTACTGATTTTAATAAGTATTACCAGTCTAAAATTTCGGCCAGCCGTTTTACCAGCTCTTTAAAAGCGGGTGCCCTGATCACCGCAGACAGAACAGGCCGTAACGGTATGAGCTGGGAAGAGATGCAGGATTATGGAAGTATTTCAAGTACGGTAGAGAATGGCAATGTGATGTTCAGTTGGGATGGAGATGATGAATTCAGCACCTGGGGACAACAGGGCATACCGGAAAATCTGCAAACGGCTTTTATGCTGAACAAAAAATTCGGCAAGCTGAAAAACAATACCGCCAATAATTTCAGTTATAATCATCTGAACCTGGCGGGCGATGGCTATACCACTACCAAATACATCCTGCCCGATACGGTGTATTACAATAACCAGTCAAGATCCAATATCAGCAGTAAATGGAAATCGAATCTCAGTACCAAAAACGAATTTAACCTTGATTCACTTACCACCATCAATATCAATGCAAGGATCAGCCAGGGGAAATCACATAGTTATAGCCTGCAGGAAGGCGAATATCTCACCGGCAAACAGGTGCCGGTAAATACCAGCAGCCGTACCAATAGTTCCAATGGTGATAATAACAGTACCAAGGCCGATATCTTTCTCCGGCGAAAACTGAACCAGGCCGGTACCCGCTCTTTTACCGTGAGTACCGGATTCAGCAATATGGTTTCTAACAGTGAAGGATATCTATACAACCGGACAGACTTTTATACAAATGGATTACCCACTTCGCAACAGATCATTGACCAGCGGAAGCTGAACAACAATGAAACAAAAAGCGTACAGGCTTTGGCCAGTTATACGGAACCGCTCAGCAAAAAGATGTCGTTGAATTTCAATTATACCTTCAACACCATCAACAACCTGCAGGATACCCGGTCTTATGAAAAAGTGAACGGAAAATACGATTCACTGAACTTATTATTCAGTAACCAGTATCGTTTCATCAATACATCTCACAGGGGTGGTTTTGCGTGGAATTATGTTAGCAAAAAGATTACGGCCAAACTGGGACTGGCATTACAGGGACTTGCTTTACAACAAACCAATATTGTAAAAGATTCTTCTTATGCCAGAAATTTCACCAATTATTTTCCAACAGCTAATATCCGGTGGAAATATTCCTCGTCCGGCAGCTTTTACCTGAACTACAGCGGCAGTACACAGCAGCCTTCTTTGATGGCCTTACAACCCATACTCAATAATAACGACCCCTTAAACCTGGCACTTGGCAATCCCGATCTGCGCCCGGCATTTGTACATGATATTTATTTTAACCTCTCCGACTTTAAAGTACTCACCAACCGGAACCTCTGGGGATATGGGGGGATCACCTTTACAGAAAATGCTTTCAGTAACAAAAGCAGTGTTGACAGTTTGGGCAGGCGTGTAACACAAACGGTG
>SCVK01000504.1 GCA_004297075.1 Chitinophagaceae bacterium | reverse complement strand
GGGGCCAGACGCCCACCGCCATTCAGCGCGTGTGTTCCGAAATCCTCGGCGTGCCGCTGGCCTGCGTGCGCGTGCACTCGCCCTATGTCGGCGGCGGCTTCGGCGGCAAGGCGTCGGTGAAGATCGACCCCCTGGTGGCCGCTTTGTCGTGGAAGGCGCGCGCGCCGGTGCGCGTGTGCCTTTCCATCGCAGAGTCCATGCTGACCTGCCGGCGACTCGACGCCGAGATCGCGCTCAAGACCGCAGTCGACGGCGCGGGCCGCATCGTGGCCAAGTCGATCCGCGCCGTTCTCAACGGCGGTGCGTACGCCGACACGGGCCCGGCCATTGCCATCAAGGCGGCCATCCGCGCCATCGGGCCGTATCACATCCCGAACCTGCGGCTCGAGGCGGTCGGGGTGTACACCAACACCGTGCCCGGCGCAGCCTTCCGATCCATCGGCGGGCCGCAGGCGGTGTGGGCCACCGAATCGCAGATGGACATCATGGCCGCCGCGCTTGGTCGCGATCCGGTCGAATTCCGTCTGGCCAACATGGCCGACAAGGGCCAGACGATCAAGCCCGACCTGCGCCCGCTCGATGTCGATATGCGCAACTCGCTGCGCAAAGCCGTGGCAGCGCTGGAGCGTCTGCCCGAGCCAACGCACACGCGCCGCCGCGGTCGAGGCGTGGCGGTGGGGGTGAGCGATCCCGGCATCGTCCCGGTCGGCGGCGCCATCGTGCGCTTGCGTGCCGACGGTTCGATCAACGTGTCGGCCAACACCGTGGAGATTGGCCAGGGCAGCCGAGGCGTGCTGCGCATCATCGCCCACAAGGCCCTGGGGCAGCCGTTGCGCAGGATCGCCGTGGCCGAGCCGGACACGCTTCAGGCGCCCTACGACTGGGGCACCGGTGCCAGCCGTTCGACGGTCATCATCGGCCTGGCCGTGCAGCTGGCCTGCGAAGACATCGTGCGCCAGGTGCAGGAAACGGCAGCCCAGGTGCTGGGCGGATCACCGCAGGCGTACCAGCTGGGAGAGGGGTGCGTTGAAG
>SCVK01000165.1 GCA_004297075.1 Chitinophagaceae bacterium | reverse complement strand
GATCTTTATCGTAGCCGCACTTAGTTTCTTCCCGGCGCTCTCACTCGGACCTATCGCTGAATTTTTCGGAATGAAATAAAAAATGAACAATATGTCAAAAGAATATAACCATACAAAATTATTCGATACAACACTGGTTAGTACGGCACTCAAACAGGCGTTCAAAAAACTGAACCCAAAGACCATGTTCCGAAACCCTGTGATGTTCACCGTTTGGATCGGCACGCTTATCATGCTTGCAGTGTGTATCTGGATCGCGAACGGCGAAACCAGCCAGGGCAGTCTTGCTTATAATGTTATCGTCACCGTTATCCTATTTCTCACGCTGCTGTTTGCCAATTTCGCGGAAGCGATTGCTGAAGCAAGAGGTAAGGCGCAGGCAGACTCGCTTCGCAAGACACGAGAAGAAACACCTGCCAAATGGATCCAGGTAGTGGGTGAAATATTCGTGGATGAGATCAAAGTCGTTCCTTCCTCACAATTACGCAAAGGGGATGTATTTTTTTGCGAAACCGGAGATGTGATTCCCATGGACGGAGAGATCATACAGGGACTGGCAACCATTGACGAATCTGCTATCACTGGTGAATCTGCTCCTGTTATCAGGGAAGCAGGCGGTGATAAATCTTCTGTAACCGGAGGTACCAAGGTATTATCCGATCAGATCAAGGTACGTGTAACCACTGAACCGGGTGAATCTTTCCTGGATAAAATGATTGCTTTGGTAGAGGGTGCAAGCCGTCAGAAAACGCCCAATGAAATTGCACTCACGATTTTACTTGCCAGCTTTACACTGGTATTTATCATCGTCTGCGTAACACTGAAACCGTTCGGTGATTATGCCAACACACCCATCACCATTGCCGCATTTATTTCCCTGTTCGTATGTTTGATACCCACCACTATCGGTGGCCTGCTATCAGCCATCGGTATCGCGGGGATGGACCGTGCACTCAGGGCAAATGTGATCACAAAAAGCGGCAAGGCAGTAGAGACCGCTGGTGACATAGATACGTTGCTGCTGGATAAAACAGGTACGATTACAATCGGAAATCGTAAGGCCACCAAATTTTATGCCGCACCCGGTGTCGACGATAAGGACTTTATCAAAGCTGCGGTTCTATCTTCGTTCGCCGATGAAACACCTGAAGGAAAATCGATCATTGAACTGGCTGGCATCAACCCGCTTGGTTACCAGACAGAACACCCGAGGTTTATTGCCTTTACGGCAGAAACAAGAACTTCCGGGATAGATTTCGGACAGACCAGAATCCGCAAAGGAGCTGCCGATGCCATACGCACGATTGTAATGAAAGCAGGCAACCCATTTCCCCCTGAAACGGAGAAAAACGTTAAAGCAATTGCAGAAAATGGCGGAACACCACTCGTGGTCAGCGAAAATGAAAAAGTGCTGGGTGTAATAGAATTGCAGGATATCATCAAACCCGGTATTCAGCAACGTTTTGACCGCTTACGCAGGATGGGAGTTAAAACCGTTATGGTAACCGGGGACAATCCCCTCACCGCAAAATACATTGCCACCAAAGCAGGTGTAGATGATTTTATCGCTGAAGCCAAACCGGAAGACAAAATGAATTACATCAGAAAGGAACAACAGTCCGGCAAACTGGTTGCGATGATGGGAGACGGCACAAATGATGCGCCGGCACTTGCGCAGGCGGATGTAGGCGTAGCCATGAACAGCGGCACACAGGCAGCTAAGGAGGCTGGCAATATGGTGGACCTGGATAACGATCCTACCAAACTGATCGAGATCGTTGAAATAGGCAAGCAGCTTCTGATGACACGCGGTACGTTAACTACTTTTTCTATTGCCAATGATGTAGCGAAATACTTTGCGATCGTACCTGCTCTTTTTATCTCTTCCATTCCAGCGTTGCAAGGCATGAACATCATGCGCCTGCACAGTCCGGAAAGTGCCATTCTTTCAGCAGTAATCTTTAACGCTATCATTATCCCCCTGCTAATACCGCTGGCATTACGCGGCGTTACATACAAGCCCATAGGCGCAAGTGCGCTTTTAAGACGTAACCTCTTAATATATGGCCTGGGAGGTGTAATCGTTCCCTTTATCGGTATTAAATTAATCGACCTGGTGATCGGCACCTGGTTCTAAAAAAAGAAAAAAATGAAACAACATATTATTCCTGCACTACGGCTCACAGTTGCCTGCATCATACTCTTTATCGGTTTGTATCCTTTGCTTATCTTTGCTATTGCACAGGCCGCACCCGCCAAAGGACAGGGTGAAACCGTAACGGTGGATGGTAAAACGGTTGGTTATCAACTGGAAGGACAAAAATTTACGGCCGATTATTATTTCTGGAGCAGGCCTTCTGCGGCTGGTTACAATGCGGCAGGCAGTGCAGGCAGTAACAAAGGCCCCTCTAATCCTTCCTACCTGGCTGAAGTGCAAGACCGTATAGATACTTTCCTGGTGCATAATCCCGGCATCACCAAAGCACAAATACCTTCTGATATGATCACCGCAAGTGGCAGTGGACTCGATCCAGATATTTCACTGCAGGGAGCGGCCATCCAGGCTGCCAGGATTGCACATGTTCGTAATCTCTCAAAAGAAAAAATCTTATCGCTCATCAACAAATACACTGAAAAATCGATCAACGGCATTGAAAAGATCAATGTCCTCAAGATCAATATTGCGTTAGACAATCTAAAATGAATCAACAGATGAAACAGTTCTTGCTTATTTTATCAATGGCTTTTACGGTAAAAGCTGACGCCCAGGATTCCACCGTTACTCCTCTTTCCATCAGCGGTTACGCAGAAGTTTATTATGTAAAAGACTTTAACCACCCGCTGAATCATACCAGGCCGGGTTTTTTATACAGTTACAACCGTTCAGGTGAAATGACTCTGAACCTCGGGTATATCAAGGCCGCCTATGTTACACAGCAGGTTCGAGCCAATCTATCACTGGCAGCTGGCACATATATGAATGCCAATCTTGCTGCAGAACCGGGTGTTTTTAGGAATATCTACGAAGCTAATGCAGGCATCAGGCTGTCACGCAACAGCAACCTCTGGCTGGATGCGGGTATCTTCGGTTCGCATATCGGTTTTGAAAGCGCCATCGGAAAGGATTGCTGGAACCTGACACGCAGCCTGCTGGCAGAGAATTCTCCTTATTATGAAGCAGGTGCCAGACTTTCCTATACATCCACAGACAACCACTGGTACCTCGCTGCGCTTGTACTTAATGGCTGGCAACGCATCCACCGTATAGAAAACAACACAACCCCTGCTTTCGGCACACAGGTTACTTATAAACCGAACGCGCGTATAACACTTAACAGCAGCACGTTTATCGGCAATGATAAACCCGATAGTACACGACAGATGCGTTACTTCCATAATCTATACGGTATCTTTCAACTCAGCAATACAGTTGGCGTTACCGCAGGACTCGATGCAGGAATGGAGCAAAAGGCCAAAGGTAGCAGCCGGATGAATTACTGGTATAGTCCCGTACTGATCGTGAAGATCAATACTTCGTCTAAAACTGCATTAGCTTTGCGTGGTGAATATTACGCAGATCAAAACGGTGTGATCATTGCAACGGGAACACCTAACGGGTTTCGTACCTGGGGATGGTCTGCAAACTTTGATGTAGCTGTTGCCACCAATGCCACATGGCGCGTGGAAGCCCGGACACTATCGAGTAAGGACGCGATTTTTTCCAAAGACAATACAGCTGTCAGCAGCAATACTTTTTTATCAACGGCCATTGCCATCAGTTTTTAGTATGCCAAACGAAGCTGCAGACATATGGCTGAAGAAAGTTTCCGGAGAAGGGAAAGGTAAACTGAAGATATACATTGGTATGAGTGCCGGTGTGGGCAAAACTTACCGTATGCTGCAGGAAGCGCACCGATTATTGGCAGCCGGTGTCAATATCCGCGTCGGCTATATTGAAACCCATAACCGACAGGAAACACATGCGTTGCTCGATGGATTACCTTTGATCCCACGCCGGGAGGTATTTTACAAAGGCAAGCGCCTGGAAGAACTGGACGTGCCCGCTATCCTGCTCCTGCATCCGGATGTAGTGGTCGTGGATGAACTCGCACATACCAATATTCCGGGCAGCAAGAATGAAAAGCGGTGGCAGGATGTGCTGGACATCCTTGATGCGGGCATTGATGTGATCAGCGCTGTCAATATACAGCACATTGAGAGCATTAATGAAGAAGTACGGGAGATTACCGGTATAACAGTTCACGAACGCGTACCCGACAGGATATTGCAGATCGCCAGCGAAGTCGTAAATATCGATCTGACAGCAGATGAACTGATCACGCGGCTCAAAGAAGGGAAAATCTATGACCCGGCGAAAGTGCAACAGGCGTTGACGAATTTCTTTCAGCCGGAAAAAATATTACAACTTAGAGAACTGGCACTGAAAGAAGTAGCCGGGCAGGTTGAAAGAAAAGTGGACTATGAAGTGACCGCCAAAAAGAATGCCTACCGGCATGAGCGTTTTCTGGCCTGTATCTCTTCCAACCATGAAATTGCTCAGCGCGTGATACGTAAAACCGCCAGACTGGCTTCCTACTATAACAGCCATTGGTATGTGCTGTATGTGCAGACGCCGAAAGAAGCAACTGATCGGATACCGCTGGCGGCGCAGCGGCACCTGATCAACAATTTCAAGAACGCCACCGAACTGGGTGCAGAAGTGATACAGGTAAAAGAAGACAACGTGGCAAGGGTTATTATGGATATTGTTCTGGATAAACATATCACCACTGTTTGTATCGGGAAACCGCATTTTAACCTATTTCAGGTGATCCTGAAGACCAGTATCTTCAACCAGTTATTAAAAACCCTGTCAAAGAACCAGGTGGATATCGTTATTTTGTCATAGCATGGCATTTAGTATTAAAAATAAGATCCAGTTCGGCACCCTTTTCCTTCTGCTACTGCTCGTGCTTTCCGGCGGTGTCAGCATTTATTACCAGCTCAGCCTGACCAACGCTTCTAAAAATATTCTCCGGGATAATTATGAATCCCTTGAGTATGGCCATGCCATGCAGCGGCAACTCGATAGCATTCCGGGATTTCTGCAAATGGCTATTCCAAGATTTGAAGAACTTCTACGCGCACAGGAAAGCAATATCACTGAAAACGGAGAAGCGGAAGCAACTAAAAATATCCGAAGTGCATTCACTACCCTTAAAAATCATCCAGGCGATACGGCCAGTTATCGGGCACTGCGTTCAGACATAGACCAGATCCTGCAACTGAATATGCAGGCCATTGAACGGAAAAACGAGCATTCTCAGAAGGATGCAGAAACTGCCTACACCATCATTATCCTGGTTACATCCATCAGTTTATTAATCGCCCTCACATTTGCATTCAATTTTCCATCGGTTGTCGTAACGCCGATACAGAAACTGACAGATGCCATTAAAGAAATTTCTGCAAAAAATTACCGGCACCGTGTCCACCTTGAACAAAAAGATGAATTCGGCCAGTTAGCAGACGCATTCAATACAATGACCGAAAGATTGGAAGCATTCGAGAACAGCAATCTCAATAAACTGATCTTTGAAAAAGCCCGGGCAGAGGCCGTGATCAATTCCTTAAAGGATGCAAGCATCGGTATTGATCGGAATCATACGCTCTTATTTGCCAACGCCCAGGCATTGCAGCTATTAGGAATGAAGGCAGAAGAAACCATAGGAAAGCCTGTGTCTGCTCTTACAGAAAAGAACGATCTATTGAAATTCCTGCTGGAAAATGATAGTTCTTCTCCTTTCAAGATCGTGGTAGAGGGTAAGGAAAATTATTATACAAAGGAGACGGTTGATGTACAACAGGGCGATGCTATGAGCAGAGTGATCGTGCTGAAGAATATTACTTCTTTCAAGGAAATGGACGTGGCCAAAACCAATTTTATCGCAACCGTCAGCCATGAATTAAAAACGCCGTTGGCTTCCTCTGACTTCAGTCTGAAACTCTTAGAAGATACACGTGTAGGGAATCTGTCTGAGGAACAAAAAGGGCTGGTAGGTCAACTAAGAAATGATAACCAGCGCATGCTGCGGATCTTAAGCGAGCTGCTTAACCTGAGCCAGGTAGAAGCCGGCAGATTGCAACTCGATATCCATTCCGTTAATCCATATCCTGTCATTGAAACCTCCCTAAAAGCCGTAGCGGGTACGGCAAGAGAAAAAAACATCAGCATCGAGTCGCATATTGCAGAACAATTACCAGAAGTAAAAGCCGATGCAGACAAAGCAGGCTGGGTACTCAATAATTTTTTCACCAATGCCATCAAATTCTCCAATCCGGGAACCACCGTGTATCTCGATGTTCAGCGAACCAATGATACGGTACAATTTTCTGTAACAGATCATGGAGCCGGCATCGAAGAACAATACCTGGGCAGAATATTCGAAAGATATTTCCAGGTACCCGGACGAACGGATGCCAAGGGCTCAGGTATCGGGCTGGCGATCTGCAAAGAGTTTATTGAAGCGATGGGCGGATCCGTTTCAGTCAGCAGCCAGCCGGGAAAAGGCAGCACATTCAGCTTTCGTATTCCTGTTTCAGTATAGTTGTCTACGGATTATCAATCAATTATCCATACAGTCGTTTCTTATCCGGAATCAACTTCAGGGCTTAGGCAGCTTCCTGCAAATTGCGAAGATCTGGTATAAGCAACTCTATAGAAAAATCGGCGACCTATAGAGTTCTCCTCACCCACTTTAAACAGGTACCGTTTTGACCGCATTTTTCAACCATTTCCAAACCGCTTATTCTCAACCCAACATTTAAATGCATATCTTCACCTATACACTTATCGTTTTTACAAATCCAATTTGTTACTAACAAAATGAACCACCCACCCTTTCAGAAACCAACTTTCTTTATTCTTGCACTAACCGCATTATTATTCATAGCGAACAGCAAGGCCTCAGCTAATCACTTTCCGGTTGGCACTGCCGTACACATCAGTAACGACAGCAGTTTTGTTTACCAATCCAGCAACCTGCATATCAAAAAATTATCTGCACATGTTTACCAGCACATTTCCTTTTTAAACACCAATAGTTTTGGCAGAGTAGAGTGTAACGGCATGGTGGTGGTGAACAATAAAGAAGCTATTGTGTTTGACACACCTACCGATGATAAAAGTTCAGCAGAACTGATCAGCTATTTATCAAAGCAGCTGGGTTGTACCATCAAAGCCATTGTTCCTACGCATTTTCATGAAGACTGTGTGGGTGGTCTGGAAAGCTTTCGTAAAAAAAAGATCCCGGCATTTGCTTCTTCGCAAACGATCGCTCTTTTACAAGCCAAAGACCCCGCTATTATCTCGCATCTCCGTTCTTTTGATAACTCGATGCAGTTCACCATCGGCGGCAAAAAAGTATATGCCGAATATTTCGGTGAAGGCCATACAAAAGATAATGTGATTGGTTATTTCCCCGATGACAATGCAGTTTTTGGAGGCTGTTTGATCAAGGAAATGAATGCCACAAAAGGTTTTCTGGGAGATGCCAACCTGATAGCCTGGCCGGAAACCGTTCAAAAACTGAAACAGAAATATCCCAATACAAAAATTGTGATACCGGGGCATGGTAAGAGTGGGGGGAGTGAATTGTTTGATTACACTATCAAATTATTCCAACAATAATAAAGGGAATATCGAACACCGAACAAGGAATTTCGAATGTCGAAGTAAAAGAAAAATCACTTCGACATTCCTTGTTCGACATTTGTTATTCGATATTCATCATCCTCCCTACACCCATCCTCTTTTCTGGTACGCTTCATAGCCCAGTCTAATCGCCTTCTGTACTTCGGCCAGTAACTCCGGGTCATTCTTTTTGATATGGAAACAGGCTTTGCCTTTCAGACACTTGATAAAGGCCGGACTAAATAACGCTTCCATGGATTTGTTCATATAAACAGGCAGATAATGAAACCCAACATAGCCTTTTTGCACCAGCGCTGATACCAGCCACATTTCCTGCCGTTTCCGTCCCTCAATTTCCACAGGCTTGTGGCTTACCAGGTGCACTTGTCCGCCGGTAGCCGCATGCAGTACCAATGAGCCCTTTTTATCATAAGGCAGCATCATTTTTTTAATGGCATCAAAGATCTTTACCAGCTCCGGTTGCCCGGCCGACTTATCTGCATACTTGATCGAAATGGTATGCTCTTTCTTCGCAGGTTTTACTGATTTGGCAGCCACTTTTTTAACTGCCACTTTTTTTATTACTGCTTTTTTAACTGCCGCTTTTTTAGCCACTGCTTTCTTAGCCACTTTTTTCACCGGCTTTGCTGCAACTTTGGTAGACTTTGCCATAGGAATCTGTTTCATCTAATATAAAAAAAGTCCGCCGAAGCAACTACTTCGGCGGACGATTTTTTTGAATGGGCAATGGTGAATGGGCAATCAGCCCAAAAACTCACTACTACCTACTCACAACTCACCATTCACAATTGACCATTCACCTTTGACAATCTCAATCCCAGATCTCTTCCTTCCCTTCCAGCCATAATTTAACGGCTTCAGTGGTAACCGATTTGGGTCTTTCGAGCGGGAAGCCGAGGGCTCTGTCCCAGCAAAGGCTGGCCAGTACGCCCAATGCGCGGCTAACGGCAAAGAGAACGGTGTAAAATTCATATTCAACCAATCCATAGTGAACCAGCAGGGCACCGCTATGTGCGTCTACATTGGGCCATGGGTTTTTGATCTTTCCCAGCGATTGCAGGATGGGTGGTACGGTTTCGTAAATATTCCATACCGTGTTCACCAGTTTATCATCGGGCATGTGTTTTTTCCCGAATTCCATCTGGGCCGTAAAGCGGGGATCGGTTTTACGCAATACCGCATGGCCATAACCCGGAACTACTTTACCGGATGCCAGTGTTTTCTGTACATACTCAGCAATCTGTTCTTTGGTAGGGTTATCGGTTCCCAGTTCTTCCTGCATTTCAAAGATCCATTTGATCACTTCCTGGTTGGCCAGTCCGTGTAAGGGGCCTGCCAGTCCGTTCATACCGGCCGCATAACTCAGGAAAGGATCGCTCAGTGCAGAACCTACCAGGTGGGTGGTATGTGCCGAAACGTTACCGCCTTCATGATCGGCGTGAATGGTCATGTATAAACGCATCAGTTCTTTAAAACTCTCATCTTCATAACCCATCATGTGGGCCAGGTTGCCTGCCCAGTCTAACAGACCATTGGGCTGGATATGTTCATTGTTTTTGTACTTGCGGCGATAGATATAGGCAGCAATACGGGGCAAACGGGCGATGAGGTCCATCGAGTCGTCGTAGATCGCATCCCAGTAATCCTTTTTGTTCATGCCTTTCGCGTATTCTTTGGCGAAGAGGCTTTCGGTTTGCAGGGCCATCACCCCTGTCACAAACATGGTCATGGGGTGGGCACTGATGGGTAGTGCATCAATAGTAGCAAACACATAGTTGGGTACATGGCTGCGGCGCTGCCATACACTGGTAATGTGGTTGGCATCTTCTGCCTTGGGCAGTTCGCCAATCAGCATCAGGTAAAACAGTCCTTCGGGAAGGGGTTCGCCACCATTGGGGGCCTTGGGCAGTTTGGCCTGCAGCTCAGGAATAGAGTAGCCGCGAAAACGGATCCCTTCCTGTGCATCCAGCAAACTGGTTTCGGTTACCAGGCCGGTAATACCCCGCATTCCCTGGTAAACCTGCGAGAGGGTTACTTCTCCTACTTTTTTATTTCCATGCTCCTTCAGTAAAGCCTTGATCTCTGCATTCGAAGCATCTGCTTTTGCTTTGAACCGCTCTTTTACTATTCCCATGACTAAGCTATTTTTTATTATTCCTTGGTAATAAGCACGTTAGATAACTTATTACAAATGTTTTATTTATAAGCGTTAAAGGTAAAACAACTTGCCTTGTACAACAAAACAAATAGCGACAAGGTTGTAGAAAGAATGCAAAAATTATTTGGGAGCCGTGCGATACAGGTATACCACCACAAAAACGAAGATCATATTGGGTATCCAGGCAGCTATCAGTGGCGGCAGATCGCCCTTGGTAGAAAAGATGGTAGAGAACCTGTCGGTGATGATGAAGAGCGCCGCAATCATGAACCCTACGGCCAGGTGCACCCCGCTGCCGCCCCTTACTTTTCGGCCGGCCACAATGGCGCCGATCAGTGTGAGTAACAATACGGTGATACAGGTAGCATCGCGCCGGTAGCGTTCCACTTTGAGTTCGTTCAAACCTTCTGAACCACGCAGTTCTTCCAGGCGGATAAACCGGTCCAGCTCGGGCGAAGTAAGTTTATCCTTGGTGTATTTATCCCTACTCAGATCATAGGGCTTGAAAGTGAAATTCATGGTTTTGGTCATTTCCACGTTTACCTTCTCGCTAAGGGGGAGTAATTTCCTTTCGAGCAGTCCTTCCAGTCGCCATTTTTTGGTGGCCGTGTCCCAGGAGATCCCATCTGCCCGCATATTCTCGGTCACCAGGTCATTCTGCACTTTATAAAAGAATACGGGGCCTCCCCTTTTGGCGAGGGTATCGTAAGAATAAATACCGGCATAGGTAAACGAGTCTACCCGCAGGTAAATATTACTGCTGGTAGCCACCAATGCATTGTAGGAATTATTGCCATCAATATACCTGGCTTCAAAAGCGCCGCGCACCTGGTTGGCCCTGGGTACCACGTACTGGTTAGCAAACCATAGCAGTACACAGAGAAAACTACCACCGATCCAGTAAGGGCGCAGCCAGCGCATATAAGTGGTGCCACTGGCCAGTATGGCAATGATCTCGCTCTTATTGGCCATTTTGGAGGTAAAGAAGATCACGGCTATGAATACAAACAAGGGAAACAGCAGGGCAATGATGTGCGGAATAAACCCGAAATAATACAGGGTGATGATCTTTCGCACGCCCAGACCGGTCTTTACAAAATCATCCGTTTTCTCACTCACATCCACCACCACGGCAATAATAGTGAACAGGAAGATGGCGAAAAAGAAAGTGGTGAGAAACTTCTTCAGTATGTACCAGTCGATTTTCTTCATGGTGTGTTATCGGAACAAAGATACAGGGGTGATATTGAATGGGATCAGGGTTGTGACAGATAAAAGGTTAAAATGGGCCAAACCTGGCATGATCCGTATTCACCGCTGAGCCGCAGAGGGCGGGAAGTTTGCGCAGAGCCATTTTCCATTACCGGCGTAAACAACTACTGAAATAGTAGCAATGCATTTTAATCTATGGCAACCAACCTACAACCTTTGCTTCACCTGCTCCACCATTCCCTTTTTCCAGCTACTGAAATTACCTTCTAGGATCTGTTTTCTCGCTTCACCCACCAGCCAGAGATAAAAGGAAAGGTTCTGGATACTGGCCAGCTGCAGTCCCAGGATCTCATTGGCCACAAACAAATGTCGCAGGTAAGCTTTCGTATAAAACTGGCTCGACTCTACCGGTAATCCCGGATCAATGGGCGAAAAATCAGAGGCCCATTTTTTGTTGCGGATATTGATCACCCCTTGCGTGGTAAACAACATCCCGTTTCTTCCGTTTCGGGTGGGCATCACACAATCAAACATATCAATGCCCAGGTCAATACATTCCAGGATATTCCAGGGGGTACCCACGCCCATCAGGTAACGGGGTTTGGCCAGAGGCAGGTTATCCGCGCAAAGCGCGGTAAACTCGTACATCATTTCTTCCGGCTCGCCCACACTTAAACCACCGATGGCATTACCGGTGGCATTTTGGGAGGAGATATAATCGCAGGAAGCTTTGCGCAGATCTTTGTAAGTGCTGCCCTGTACAATGGGAAACAGGTTCTGCGTGTAGCCATATTTATCGGGTGTTTCGTTCAGCCGCGTAAAACAGCGATCGAGCCAGCGATGCGTGAGCTCCATGCTTTTTTTGGCATAGGCATAGTCGCTGGGGTAAGGCGGACATTCATCAAAAGCCATAATAATATCGGCACCGATACTGCGCTGGATGTCCATTACAGATTCAGGACTGAACAGGTGACGGCTGCCATCTATATGCGACTGAAACATCACCCCTTCTTCCTTGATCTTTCGGTTGGCCGCCAGCGAAAATACCTGGTAACCGCCGCTGTCTGTGAGAATGGGTCTGTCCCAGCCGTTGAATTTATGCAGTCCACCTGCTGCTTCCAGCACTTCTGTTCCCGGGCGCAGGTATAAATGATAGGTATTGCCCAGTATGATCTGCGCGTTGATCTCGTTTTTCAGTTGTTGCTGGGTAACGGCTTTTACACTGCCCACGGTACCCACGGGCATAAAAATGGGTGTCAGTATCTCACCATGATCGGTGCAGATCTTACCTGCCCTTGCCTTGGAACCCGTAGCCGTTACCTGTAACTCAAAATCCAATGAAGCCATGGCGCAAAAGTAGGGAAACAGCGGCAGTAGATAGAGGGTGCACCCGCGCAGTGCCTTCTTTTCCACACTCCCATGCCCCGAACCCCTCAAAACGCTATTTTTGCCGGATGATGATACCACCCATCACCTGGACCATTGTATTTTATCTGTTTTGCACCGTTATAGCCATACAGGTTGTGTACTACCTGTATTTTTTCAGCCGGCTGGCTTTTTTCAAACCACCGGCAAAAGAAGTGAATGTGGAGCATCCCGTTTCGGTGATCATCTGCGCGCGCGATGAAGCCGATAACCTGGCCTGCAACCTGCCCGGGGTACTGGTGCAGGATTATAAGACCACCCATGAGATCGTGATCGTGAATGATAACTCCACCGATGAAGGCAGGTATGTGATAGAAGAGTTCCAGAAATCGTTCAAGAATATCAACCATATCCAGCTTACCCAGGAAGCCAAGATGATCAGCGGGAAAAAATTCCCTTTATCCATCGGCATCAAAAGCGCCAAATACGAGATCGTATTGCTGACCGATGCAGACTGTACGCCTGCCTCTGAATTCTGGATGCAGAAAATGCAGGATGCTTACGACGAGAACACAGAGATCGTGCTGGGGTATGGCGCTTACCATAAACGCCCGGGTATCCTGAACAAACTGATCCGTTTCGAAACTTTTCATACGGCCATTCAATACCTTTCTTACGCACTTGCCGGAACGCCGTATATGGGTGTGGGCCGTAACCTGAGTTATAAAAAGAATGTGTTTCTCCGCAACAAAGGCTTCTCGTCTATTAACCAGATACCCAGTGGCGATGATGATCTTTTTATCAATCAGGTAGCCAATGCGGCCAACACAGCCGTAGTAATAGATCCCGAAGCGCATACAGTGAGCGAACCCAAAAAACGCTGGAGCGACTGGATGACACAGAAATACCGTCATTATACCACCGGCCGTTATTATAAACCCAAACACAAATTTTTGCTGGGATTATATTCGCTCAGTTTATTCCTGTTATATCCCTTGCTGGTGGTATCCATCCTGTTTTTTAACTGGTGGATGGCATTGGCAGTATTTGGAGTACGTCTCATCATACAGGCCGTGATCCTGTACAAGGGCATGAAAAAACTGAACGAGGCCGATCTCTGGCCCTGGTTTCTGTTACTCGATATCTGGATGTTCTTTTATTTCATTTTCACCTTACCTGCCATATGGAAAGCGCCCCGCAAAAACTGGGATTGATCCTCAAATATTTTGACGATTTTACCGAACAGCAGATCGCGCAGTTTGCGGCACTGGATGCACTGTATACCGAATGGAATGCCAAGATCAATGTGATTTCGCGTAAAGACATCGACAGCATTTACCTGCACCATGTGCTGCACTCGCTCAGTATTGCGGCCATCGCTGATTTTGAGCCGGGCACCCAGATCATTGATATCGGTTGCGGGGGCGGTTTTCCCGGGGTACCGCTGGCCATCTTTTTTCCGAAAGTGAAATTTCACCTGGTAGACAGCATCGCCAAAAAATTAAAAGTAGTAGAAGCCGTTTGCGAGGGAGCCGGCATCAAAAATATCACGATCCAGCATACACGGGCAGAAGATATCAAAAACCGCAAATTTGATTATGCCATTTCAAGAGCAGTGGCCCCTTTGAAAGATCTCTGGAAATGGAGCGCGCCCCTGCTGAAGAAAGACCATAGCAAAACCCTCCCCCACGGACTCATCTGTTTAAAAGGCGGCGATCTGGCGCAGGAAATATTTGAAAGCGGCTTACGGCCAAAGATGATGCCGATCTGGAAGATCTTTCCGGAAGAATATTTTGCGGAGAAATTTGTGATTCACGCAGCGAAGTAGGATCGATTATCGGATTAGCGGATTGCGGATTGGCGAATTAAAAAAGAATCCGTAAATCCGTCATCCGCTAATCCGGAATCGTCAGCTTATTGTTCGTGCGGTTCACGTCTGCCAAACGTTGGCTTGGATCGATCTCGATGGATTTGATTTCCTGGATACCCCTGCTGGTGGCGAATGCATATTCGGGGTGTGTCCATTTCCATTCTTCATGAACGGTTCTCGGGATTTTACCCTCTGCAGGTTTTTCACCATACATCAGGTTCAAGGGCATATAATGTAATTCCTGGCTACCATCTTTGAAGGTCAGCAATACTTCTACCGGCATGGGCATTTTACCAATGCGGCGGATGGTGATCATGGTCTTGTTATCTTTCACTGCAATATCTCCCACGGCATAATCAATGGTTTTGGTGCTGTTGATCCAGTATTCTTTGTACCAGTCCAGTTCCATACCACTTTGTTTTTCCGCCACGCGGATAAAATCATTGGGGTTCGGATGTTTGAAACGCCATTGGTTATAATAAGACAGGAGAATTTTATCACGTACACTATCACTTACAATATACCCGAGCTGCGCGAGAAAAACGGAACCCTTACTATACGCTGCATTACCGTAGGCATAGTTGGTATTATAATGATCGGAATGTGTGCTGGCGGGTTCTTCAAAACCACTTTTGGCCAGGTTATAATAACCGCGGTAAGAACCGGTAAACCAGAAGTCTTTGTTGTTACGTAAAGTTGCCATTACACGGGTACTGCCATAATCGGTAAACCCTTCATCCATCCAGGGATACAGGGATTCGTTCGTGCCCATCAGCATCTGGTACCAGCTATGCATCCACTCGTGTATGGCCGTTCCTACGCTGGCACTTTTGAGTAAGGTAGCCATGGGATATTCCATGCCACCATCACCGCCCTGTATAAAAGTGTAGGTTTTATAAGGATAGGCACCAAAGGTTTTGGCCATGATGGGATAAGCAAGTGCCGTGGTATCGGCCATTTTCTGCCAGCGGTTCTCTAATGAATCCACCGCTTTGTACACCACCCTGATCAACGGACCATCTTTTACCGTTCTGGTGATCATTTTATAGTTCGGGTCTGCGGCCCACATAAAATCATGCACATTATAGGCCTGCCATTTCCAGGTGAGCGTATTTCCGGCAGCAGCTTTTACCACGGTGCCGGGTGCCTGGTAACCAAACCCTACTTCATTCGCATTCTGCAGATCGCCACCTGCTGTTACCATATAGGTTTTATCGATGGTGATATTCACATCAAAATCGCCCCACACCCCATAAAATTCGCGGGCAATATAGGGATTGGCATTCCAGCCCTGGTAATCGTATTCTACCATTTTAGGATACCACTGGCTCATACTGTAGCGGATCCCTTCTGCATTATCGCGGCCACTGCGGCGGATCTGCACAGGCACCTGCGCTTCAAACACCACATCCATCTGTACTTTGCTTTTGGGAAGGATGGGTTTGCTGAGCATCACTTCCAGGATGGTTTCATGTTCTTTCAGCTGCTGCTCCACCCCATTTATTTTGATACTGCTCACCCGCTGATAACCGATCTGGTCAGGCGCCAGTTTGCTGATCCGGTCTTTCACCCTCGCATCCCAATCCAGTCCATCACTGTTTCTGCGGGGTTCTGAGATCTGTGTTTTACCGAGTTCGCGACTGCGCACATCCATACTGCTGCCCGGCTGAAACGCGTTCCAGTACAAATGGAAATACACTTTATTCAATGTATCGGGAGAATTGTTGGTGTATTCCAGTTTCTCCGTTCCTTTAAAACGGTTGGTGTTTACATCCACGTCTACATTGATATTGTAT
>SCVK01000503.1 GCA_004297075.1 Chitinophagaceae bacterium | reverse complement strand
GCGATGGAAAGCTACGTGCTGACGCCGATCCTGCAGCGGCAGGCGCTCGACATCCCGCCGGCCACGCTGTTCGCGTTCCAGATCTTGCTCGGCGTCGTATTCGGCATCTGGGGCCTCGCGCTGGCGCTGCCGCTGGTCGCCATCGCCAAGGTCATGATCGACCACTTCAAGACCTATGAGGCGCCCGCCCGCGCCGAGGCGGCCTGACTCCAATCAGGTCGTCAGCACCGTCTCGGTGTGCTCGACCTCCGGAGGCGCAGCAAAATACTGCCCGACAAGGCCACGCCATTCCGTGAAATTTTCCGAGCCGCGGAAGTCGACGGTGTGGTTCTCCAGCGTCGCCCATTTCACCATCAGGCGGTAGCGCTGCGGCTTCTCGATCGACTTGTGCAGCTCGAAACCGTGAAAGCCCTTGGAGCGCCCGAAGGCGGCCTTGGCCTTGGCGACGGCCGCCTCGAAGTCTTTCTCGCTGCCCGGCTTGACGTCGATTTGCGCGATCTCGGTGATCATCGGTTTCCACCCTTCGTCCTTGTTCGGTGAGCGTCTGTAGCGCAGCCGGCAGAAAAGAAAAAGGCGCCGAAACGGCGCCTTTTTTTGCTCATGCCGTGGCCGGCCGTGGCGACGGCGCGCGCGCCGCGGTCTGGCGGCGCCAGTTCTCCAGCGACAGCGGCAGTTCCTCGGCGGCTTCGACGCGGTTGCGGCCGCCGCGCTTGGCCTGGTAGAGCGCGGTGTCGGCCGAGGCCAGCAGCACCTCGAGCTCGGTGCCGGCCGGGCCACCAGCGACACCGATGCTGACGGTGGTGTCGACCGGGCCTTCGTCGACCACGACGCCCGAGGTCTCGAAGGCCTCGCGCACGCGCTCGGCAACCAGCACGCCCTCCTCCAGCGAGCACGGCAACAGCGCGGCAAACTCCTCGCCGCCGATGCGGCCCGAGAGGTCGGTGATGCGTAAACTGCTGACCACCACGGTCGAAAACAGCTTCAGCATCTCGTCGCCGGCGGGATGACCGAAGCGGTCATTGATCGACTTGAA